>JAFAMT010000475.1 GCA_019233085.1 Herbaspirillum sp. | reverse complement strand
GTGGCTGACCTTCGAAGGCATCAGCGTGGAAAACGGCGTGAACTACTACCTCGACGCCACCGTGGCCTATCGCCAGGCCTGCCTGAAGGCCATCGACTACCTGACCCACTTCGGCTACACCGGCAGCCAGGCCTACATGCTGCTCACCGCCGCGCCGGTGGAAGGGCGCATCGGCGGCATCGTCGATATTCCCAACTGCGCCTGCACGGTGGCCTTGCCGACCTCGATCTTCGATCAGGACATCACGCCCAAGGGCATGCTCAACGACAAGTCCTACTGGGGACGCAAGGGCTAACAGTTTGATGTGATGCGCTGTGTTCCCGGCCGGTGTGATACCGGTCGGGTCTTTTCACCAGGATTGCTTCAGGAGGGGACATGCCCTTGTACGACATTCGCTGCAGTCATTGCGACGGCATCTTCGAAAGGCTGGTCGCGCTGCAGGCCCTGCACGGCGAGACCGCCTGCCCCTATTGCAAGGCCATGACAGCGGCCTCGCCCATGCCCACCGGCGGCCATGTCGGCCTGCAGGTCAGGCACCGCTGGCAACCGCGCAACGGCGCCGAGCAACTGGCGGGGCAAGGGGCGACCGGGCCAGGTACGCACGCAGGGGCAGGGCGCAGCAGCGTGCTGCATAACTGCAAGGGGCACAGCTGCAGTATCTGCGCGACCTGAGGGGCGCTTACTCCAGCATCGCATCCAGCCCGGCGGCCAGCTCGCCGAACTGGGGCATGGCGCGATCAGCCTTGTCCGGATCATGCTTGACCAGCAGCGGGCACCAGGCCGGGTCCACGCCCAGCTTCTTGGCCAGTGCCGTCGGGTAGCTGGCCAGCGCAGCCTCGTCATCCAGTGCCAGCACCTCGACCCGGGCCGCCCAGGCGCCCAGGTGCACCCAGCCGGCGGCACGTTCCAGGCGGCCGCTGGCCAGCGGATCGGGCACCGAGCGCAGGGCGTTGACGAGGGCATCGGGGAAGTGCCAGAGGCTGGCGAGCTCTGCCGAGACGTCGCCATAGTGGAAGCCCCAGGCCTGCTTTTCCTGTCCGGCGCGGTCGCTGTCGAGCACGTTGACCTGCCGGTCCAGCGGAGCCACGGTGGTTGCGGCCACGGCGTGCAGTTGCAACTGGCCGATGCCGTGCATCATGCCCACGGTAAAGACGGCATCGCCGTTATCTTCGCCGCTGCTGCCCTCGCGCATGGCCAGCCAGCGCGCCGCCACGGCGGTGTAGAGGGTATGCCGCCAGAACTGGTGCAGGTCCATGCCACGGGTGTTCTTGAAGGCGGCCACCATGCCGTTGCCCAGCACCAGGTTGCGCACCATGACGAAGCCCAGCATGCGCAACGCGTCGTCGACGGTGCCGATGGTGCGCGAGACGTGGAAGAAGGCCGAATTGGCCAGGCGCAGCACCTTGGCGGTCAACGCCGGATCGGCCGCGATCTGCTGGGCGATCTCGTGCGAAGAAATGTCCTCGACATTGAAGCTGGCAATGAGTTGCTGCACCACCTTGGGAACGGTGGGCAGTTTGCCAGGCTGGTCGACCAGGCTCTTGAGCTCCATGGAAATTCCTCCGTGCAATGGTTTTTGGCGGGTTTCACATTCAATACCGCGAATTGCGGTTCCATTGTCGCAGAGATCGGACGATTTGCCGTCTCCTTTCTCCGTATCATGGGAGCATCCTTGCCACTGGAGCGTCTTCATGGTCAGTCGTCACAAGTCTGCAAGCGTCTCGCACAACCCGTCCGGCACCGATGGTGCCGCTACCATCCCGCCAAGCCCGCCCTGGGGCGACCTTCCCCTGTATCTCCAGGATTGCCTGCAGCGCAGTTTCCTGTTCCTCGACACCCTGCTGGAGCGGGGCAACGATTATCTGGAACACCTGGAGCAGGGCACGCCGCCGCTGCTCAAGTTCGAGCACGAAGTGGTGCTGGACGGCCATGACCTGCCCGAGCCCTGCAACTACGCGCTGTTGCGCCTGCAGCCGCCGCCGGGCCTGCCGGTCGATCCGGCGGCGCGGCCGGTGGTGGTGGTCGATCCGCGGGCCGGCCACGGGCCGGGCATCGGCGGCTTCAAGTTCGATTCCGAGGTGGGCATGGCCATGAAGGCGGGCCACACCGTCTATTTCGTCACCTTCCGCCCCGAGCCCGAGGATGGCCAGACCCTCACCACGGTGATGGATGCCGAGGCCGGCTTCCTGGAGGAAGTCATGCGCCGTCATCCGCAATGCCAGGCCAAGCCGGTGGTGATCGGCAATTGCCAGGCCGGCTGGGCCATGATGACGCTGGACGCGGTCCGTCCTGAGCTCTTCGGCCCGCTGATGATGGTGGGCGCGCCGGCGTCCTACTGGGCCGGCAGCTCGACCCTGAATCCGATGCGCTATAGCGGCGCCACCCTGGGCGGTACCTGGCTGGCCTCGCTGGCGGCCGACCTGGGGGCGGACCGCTTCGATGGCGCCTACCTGGTCGAGAATTTCGAGAAGCTCAATCCGGCCAATACCTTCTGGAACAAGTACTACAACCTGTGGGCCGGGGTCGACCAGGAGGCGCCGCGCTTCCTGGAGTTCGAGCGCTGGTGGGGCGGCTTCTTCCGCATGACCGGGGCCGAGATCGAGGCCATCACCGAGAACCTGTTCGTGGGCAACAAGCTGGCGCGGGGTGAGCTGGAGGTCAAGGGCAAGCGGGTGAACCTGCGCGACATCAGCGCGCCCATCGTGGTCTTTGCGTCCTGGGGCGACAACATCACGCCGCCGCCGCAGGCGCTGAACTGGATCATCGACACCTGGGGCGACGAGCGCGCCATCGCCGCCGCCGGCCGCACCATCATCTACGTGCTGCATGAGAGCGTGGGCCACCTGGGGATCTTCGTGGGCGGCTCCGTGGCCCTGAAGGAGCATGACCAGCTGGTCAGCTCGCTGGACGTGATCGAAAGCCTGCCACCGGGCCTCTACGAGATGAAGCTGGAGCGCAAGGATGGCCAGCAGAGCCTGCGCTGGGACGAGCTGGAGCCGGGCGACTACACCGTCCACTACGAGCATCGCACCATGGACGATCTGCGCCGGCTCAATCCCGAGGGGCGCGAGGAAGAGGCGATCTTCTCCACCATCAGCCAGTGGTCGCAGATCAATGCCCAGCTCTACAAGACCTGGCTGCGTCCATGGGTGCGCATGGCGGCCACCCGCGAGGGCGCCAACACGCTCATGCGCCTGAATCCCATGCGCATGCAGCGCCAGCTGTTCTCCGATACCCATCCGGCGGCTGCCTTCATCCGCCAGCAGGCGGCCCAGGCGCGCGCCGAGCGGGTGCAACTGGACCCCGAGCATCCGCTGAAGCAGTACGAGCGCCGCATGGCGCAGAAGATCACCGATGAACTCAATGCCTGGCGCGACCAGCGTGATGCCCGTACGGTGCGCATGACGCGCCAGGTGTTCGGCCCCAGCGGCCTGGGCAGCTGGCTGCCGCCGCGCGAGCCGGACGCCGATGTCGCCCATCGCTGGGCGCAGCAGGAGCTGGGGCGCTACCGGGAGTCCGTGCTGGACGGGATCGCCGAGGGCGGCTTTGCCGAGGCGGTGTGCCGTATCGTCATCGCCGGCATGATCTCGGTGGGCGTGTTCGAGCGGCGCAGCCTGCGCCTGGCGCGCCTGCTGGCACAGCTACCGAACATGCATGCCAGCGTCTCGCCGCAGACCAACTGGGTGCAACTGTTGAAGGAACAGGCGCGCATCACTGCCGTGGCACCGGTGGAGGCGCTCAATGCCCTGGAGACGATGTTGCCCGACCAGGCCAGTCGCGAGCGTGCGCTGGCCTTGTCGGCGGCGGTGATGATGATCGAGCCGACGCTGGCCAATCCGCGTTCGGAAATCATCGAGTTGCTGATCGGCACGCTGGACGTCGATCCCGACAAGGTGATCGCCCTGGCGCGCAAGCTCACCCGCGCCATTGGCGAGCAATCCGATGACCTGCGGGTGCCGGCAGCAGAGGCGGAGCCAGCCAAGGCCGTTCCGGTCAAGAAGGCTGCCGCCAGGAAAGCAAGCGTCAAGCCGGCGCCCGCCAAGCCGGCCGCTGCCAAGCCGGCAGCGCGCAAGAGCCCGGCCGCAAAGGCGCCCACTGCGCCGGCCGCGCCTCGCAAGCGGCGCAGCCCGGCGGGAGAGGCCTAGCCTGCTCAGGGGCGTTCGCCGGCGGCCAGACGTGCGCGGATCTGGTTCACCACCTGCGGCAGGTCGGCCACCGAGTCGATGACGTAGTGGGCGCCGGCGGCGCGCAGCCGCTCCTCGGCCTGGGCCTTGAGCTGTGCCACTTCGCTGGCCGGCAGGCAATCCAGCGCGGCGCGGGTATGTCCGACCTCATTGCCTGACAGCGAGACCCCCACGCTCCACATGCCCGCCCGCAGGCCTTCCTCGATGCCGGGAACGGTATCGTCGACCTTGATGCAGCCGGCCACGTCGTCGATCTTCAGGGCCAGCACGTTGGCCAGCGCCATGTAGGGGCCGGGGCGGCCACCGGCGGCCAGTTCGTCACCGGCGACCACGTGATCGGGGGCGATGCCGGCCTGCGCGGCCATGGGCAGCAGCACGTCGAGGACCTGGCGCGGATAGCCCGAGCAGGAACCGATCTTCAGGCCTTGCTCGCGCAACCAGGCCAATACCTGGACGGCGCCTTCGATGGCTTGCGAGTACTGGCCCACCTTGGCAATCTGCATGGGCATGAAGCGGGCATAGATGGCGTCGACATCGGCATCGCTGGCGGCGCGCCCGGCATGGCGCTGCCATTGGGCGGCGATCTCGGGGGTGTCCAGCAGCACGCGGATATGCTGCCACTTGGACAGCCCCATCGGGCCGCGTGCCTGTTGCAGGCTGATCTCGATGCCGAAGCTGTCGAAGGCATCGACGAAAATCTGGGTCGGCGCCAGCGAGCCGAAATCGACCAGGGTACCTGCCCAGTCGAAGATGACGGCTTGCAGCGGGCGGCCTGGGGCGGTGGGGTTGGTCATGGCATTTCTCCTAGGGTGAGGTATTGACGGGTTCAATGAGGGGTCACGCCGGCGGCAATGAAATTGCGGCCGCGCGGGCCTTGCAGGGCCAGTTGCAGGGACGCCTCCCAGCGCCCGGCCAGCCCGTAGTGGGCCGGATCGGTGGGCACGCCCAGCGCTTCCAGGAAAGCGGTGAGCCGGGCGGCGGCCTGTTCGCCGTCGGTGGCATCGAGGATCTGCAGCAGCAGGGCGTCGACACCGGCATCGCGGCCCAGGGCCAGGCGCAGCACGTGGGGCAGCGAGAACGAGCAGGCGATGCCGTGGGCCAAGCCGGTCTGCAGCGTGATGTCATATGACAGCGAATGGGCCAGCGCCGTACGGGTGTTGGAAAACGCCAGTCCGGCCTGCAGCGCGGCCAACGCCATCTGCTCGCGCAGGGCGATGTCGTACGGTGCGCGCAGCAGCTGCGGCAGGGTGGCGAGGATGCGGCGGGCGGCTGCCACCGCCAGGGTCGAGGAGACCGGATTGCGGTTGATGTTCCAGATCGATTCGAAGGCGTGCGAGAGCGCATCCAGGCCGCTGGCCAGCGTGGCTGCCACCGGCAGATCGCGCATCAGGGTGGCATCGATGATGGCCGCTTCGGGCCAGGTCCAGGGCTGATGCAGCGAATACTTGCGGCCGGCGGCGGTATCCCAGATCGTGGCCCAGGGCGTGACTTCGCTGCCCGTGCCGGCAGTGGTCGGCAGGGCAATCAGGGACTTCAGCCGGCTGAACTCGGGCGCGAAGGCCGTGCCATCGCGCAGATGCCCGAGCAGCGGCGCGAACCGGCCTGTGGGCGTGGGCGCCAGCATGGCCTTGGCGCAATCGATGACGCTGCCGCCACCCAGGGCGACGATGCAGGGCACGTCGGCATGCTGCTGCCAGAGGCGCTGGTACATGTCTTCCAGCCAAGCGACGTCGGGATTGGGCAGCACGGCGTTTTCGATGCCGGCCAGTTGCGTGCCGAGCAGTGCGGACATGGCCTGTTCCAGCCCCAGCGCGGCGGCGTCGGGGAAGGTGAGCAGCAGCGCACGGCGGCCGGCCAGCAGGCCGGGGAGCCGGGCCAGGCTGCCCACGCCGGCGTGGACGGCGACCGGATTATGGTAATTCCACATGGTTCTGTTCTCGTTGATCAAGGGGATGCGGTCACACGCTCGGTATCAGTGTGTGTGGCCATCCTGGATGCGATGGCGCAGGCGGCTGGACAGGGCGTCCGCGGCCACCACCATCAGGGTTACCACGACGATGCAGGTGGCGGTGTCCTGGTACTTGAAGAGCTTGAGGCTATTGACCAGTTCGAATCCCAGCCCGCCTGCGCCGACCATGCCCAGCACGGTGGCCTGGCGCAGGTTGACCTCG
>JAFAMT010000437.1 GCA_019233085.1 Herbaspirillum sp. | reverse complement strand
GCCGGCGGTGCTGCTGCTGGGTGCGCGCCGTGGTCGCTACAGCAAGGAAGGCGCGGTCGCCGCGCATCCGCCCTCCAACATCCCCTTCCTGGCGCTGGGTGCGTGGATCCTGACGGTGGGCTGGTTCGGCTTCAACGTGATGAGTGCCCAGACGCTGGACAAGATGAACGGCCTGGTAGCCATGAATTCACTCATGGCCATGGCCGGCGGCACGCTGGTGGCGCTGGTGATGGGCCGCAACGATCCCGGCTTTGCCTACAACGGTCCGCTGGCCGGACTGGTCGCGGTATGCGCGGGCTCGGACCTGATGCACCCGCTGGGCGCGCTGGTCACCGGCGGCATCGCCGGCGCCATCTTCGTGTGGATGTTTACCCGCACCCAGAACAAATGGAAGATCGACGACGTGCTGGGCGTCTGGCCGCTGCACGGCCTGTGCGGCCTGTGGGGCGGCATCGCCGCCGGCATCTTCGGCCTGCAGGCGCTGGGCGGTCGTGGCGGCGTGTCCTTCATGTCACAGCTGATCGGCAGCCTCATGGGCATTGCCATTGCCGCCGCCGGTGGCTGGGTGGTGTATGGCGTGCTCAAGAAAGTGGTCGGCATCCGCCTGGATCCGGAGCAGGAGTTCGAAGGCGCGGACCTGGCGATTCACAAGATCTCTTCGACGGCCGAGCGGGAGACTAGCTGGTGATCTCTGACGAGAACATCGCATGATGCCAAGTCGTCGCTAAGCTGATATTCCCCCGGATCTGCCCGACTGCCAGGAGCGCTTGTCCTTGCTGCGCTCGTCATTGCTTGTTCACTGTGCCGGACCAGCCCGGGATTTGTATGATCGCGTCACTGATCGTCGCTCCCGGGCCCGTCACCACATAGGCGGTGGATGGGATGGCCTGTATCGTCGGCCCCAGAATGGTGTGATGGCCGGAGCTTGTCGAAAAATAGAAGCCACGCGGCTGGCCTTTCTCCATGCTGATCATGCCGCCGCCCATCCATACCAGGCCATCCGCATCCACCCGCACACCGGCTTCGCGTGCGCCATCGACTTCGCAATTGCTGAACTGCACGCCGCCTCTGATCCAGAACTCGTAACGCGGATTACCCCAGGCATGGACGGCATTGTAGAAATTATGGGCGCTACCGGTATCGCGCACGCCAGCGACCGTCACGTGGGCAATGACGATGTCGCTGAAATGACTGTCACCGGCCGAATTGAGTATCCCAAACAGTGGTGCGCCAGACGGCATCACCGAAGCGGTATCGGCCGTGATGGTGCTTTGCTGCACCATGAACTCCCAGACATTGGTGTACCAGGAGCGGGGATTTGCCAGCGTGCCGTCGGGGTTGACCGCAATCGTACCCAAATGCAGTCCGGCGATGCGGTTGTCGTTGTAATAGAGGCCGCGGTGCAGACCACCATGACCGCCCTGGATATCGGCACCAAAGTCGGCCAGCCCTGAGCCATCGAGGCCAAGATCGAAGAGATTCGCCTGGTTGTGTTCGCCCGCAGGTTCCTGGATCACCGCGCGCATGGGTGCAAGAGCGATAATCCATGACACGCCGCGCCCTTCGCCCTGCAAGGTGACCTGCCCGTGGCCGAAGGGACCTGCATCGTGCTGTCCCGGAAGGACGATCGTACTTCCCACACCGCATACGCCATGCGGTAGATGTAGTTCCCCGAGATCCCACGCTGGCAAGGAACGTCCGGCCAGGACCGCATTGATCGCCGGAGCATCGTCGGTGCCGTAGGCCACGTAACCCTGATGGCTGGCCACAGACGACTGGGCGGGATCGACCAGGGTGATCTGCGACTTCGATTGCACCGAGCCGATCTTGGTAGACAGGTTCTCACCGCGAGCGCCCGCCCCTGCGACCACGATCAACTTGCCCGCATCCCTGGCCTGGAACCAGCCATGCGGTACGCTCAACGTGTTGGATCCTGCTGTCATGCCGACCTCTGTCCAACGCAACACCTGGGTATCGCACACCGCCCCATAGTCGAGCACGCTGGGCTGGTCGTGCAGCTTGTCTGCAAGAGCGCGTGCCACCGTAGCGTGTTTGACCAGCACGTCCGTGGTAGACAGGTCAGGCTCGGCCGCCTGCGCATCCCGTATGAGACAAAAGGCTAACGAGAAAGACAGGAATAAACTGCAAGACAGTCGCTTCATGACGCGGTCCTCCATTGGTGGAACACTTTGTCAGCCGTGGCGCAACGTTCTTGTGCAAGCAGAATGACTGCGCAGGGCTCATTCAGGAGAGCCAATCCGATTTCATGCTTGCGTTGTCGATGACTTTTCAGTCGCCCTTGACCTTGAACACGCTGACGGTCTGGCGCAGCCTGGCGGCTTGATCCTCCAGCGCGCCAGCAGCGGCGGCGGCTTGCTCGACCAAGGCAGCGTTTTGCTGCGTGACCTGGTCCATTTGCGTCATGGCCGTGTTGATCTGGCCTATGCCTTCGGTCTGCTCCTGGCTGGCCACACTGATCTCCTGCACGATGTCGGTCACCTGCCTGACGCTTTGCACCACCTCTTGCATGGTGGCGCCGGCCTGCGTCACCAGTGAGCTTCCGTCGGCGACCTTGCTGACGGAGTCGTCGATCAGTTGCTTGATCTCCTTGGCCGCCGCCGCCGAGCGCTGGGCCAGGCCGCGCACCTCGGAAGCGACCACGGCGAACCCGCGCCCTTGCTCGCCTGCCCGGGCCGCCTCGACCGCGGCGTTGAGCGCCAGGATGTTAGTCTGGAATGCAATGCCGTCGATCACGGAAATGATGTCCACGATGCGTTTGGACGATTCGTTGATGCCGGCCATTTTCTGGATGACGTCACCGACCACATTGCCGCCCCGCGCCGCGATCTCGGACGCCTGCGAAGCCAGCGCGCTGGCTTCGCGCGCGTTGCTGGCATTGTGCCCAACAGTCGAGGTCAGCTCTTCCATGGCCGATGCGGTCTCTTCCAGCGAACTGGCCTGTTGCTCGGTGCGCGAGGACAGTTCCAGATTGCCGGTGGCGATCTGGCTCGATGCGGTGGCCACCGTGTCGGTGCCGCTGCGTACTTCGCGCACGATGCCGGTCAGGTTATCGTTCATGGTCCGCAGCGCAGTGATAAGCATGCCGGTCTCATCCTTGCTGGCAGGCCGGATCTCGGCTGTCAGGTCGCCCGCAGCAACCCGCTGCGCCACCGCCACGGCCTGGCCCAGCGGACCCGTGATGCTATGCGTGGCATACCAGGCTGAGAAAACGGCCAGGATCACGGCGGCCAGCGTCAGGCCCAGCAGGATTTCCAGGGTCACGGTGTAGTCCGTCCGCATGGCGTCGATGCTTTGCTGGTTCTGTTTTTCCTGCAGTTCGATCATCGCCTGGATGTCGCTGAACCATTGATTCTGCGGCGCCTGCACGGCAGTCTGCAGATAACTGGCCGCCTCCTTCTCGCTGGACGCCTCGGCCAACGCAATCACCTTGTCGAAGTCCGGCCGCAGCTTGGTGCGGTCGGATTCGATCGCCGCGCTTAACTGCCTGGCTGCGTCGGTCTTGACCAATGATTGCAGCCTGGCGAAGGTATCGTCGTATTGCTTGCGTGCCTTGGACACGATGTCCTTCTGGGTGAGGCGCGTATCGGCATCGGGATAGAGAATGATGTTGCGCAGGGAACGCACTTCCGTATTGAGGAAACCACGCATGGCGTTGGCGGCGGCAATCTTGACGTTGTTCTCTTCGACGATGACCTCGGCCCGCCCGTTATTTGCCGCCAAGGCTTTCCAGCTGACCAGCGCTATCGTGCAGAGCAGGCAAAGCACTATGGTGAATGCGATGGCCAAGCGCGTTCCGATTTTCAAATCCGAATATTTCACGATTC
>JAFAMT010000421.1 GCA_019233085.1 Herbaspirillum sp. | reverse complement strand
TCAAGCTGCTCACCCCCCAACTGCGGCAGTGGCAGGCCGATCCCGACGTGGCCATGGTGATCCTGCAGGCCCAGGGCGAGAAGGCCTTCTGTGCCGGTGGCGACCTGCAGCATCTCTACCGCGCCATGCGCGAACACCATGCCGCGCCGGATCGCGACGATATCCGTGGCAACCGCTATGCGGCCGAATTCTTTGAGCATGAATACCGCCTGGATTATCTTATCCACAGCTTCGCCAAGCCCATCCTTTGCTGGGGCCATGGCATCGTCATGGGTGGGGGCATCGGCCTGATGGCCGGCTGCAGCCATCGCGTGGTCACCGAGAAGTCGCGCCTGGCCATGCCCGAGATCACCATCGGTCTCTATCCCGATGTCGGTGGCAGCTGGTTCCTGACGCGCATGCCGGGCAAGACCGGCGTGTTCCTGGCGCTGACCGGCGCCAATCTCAATGCCAATGACGCGATCTTCGCCGGCTTGGCCGACTATCGCGTGGCGCATGCTTCCAAGGCGGCGGTGATCGATGCGCTGCTCTCGCAAGACTGGGGGCAGGGACGTGATGCCGAATTGGTCGATCGCGTGCTGGCCGCTGCCCAGGAGGCGAGCACCAGCGACGGTGCGCCCGGCTTTGCAGCGTCCAACCTGCGAGGCCATTTCGACCAGATCGAGGCGCTGTGCCGCAAGCCCGGCCTGCCCGAGATCGTCGAGGGCATCCTGGCGTTGCAGACCGAGGATCCCTGGCTGCTCAAGGCCATCGCCACGCTGCGCGCCGGCTCGCCCGGCTCGGCCTGGCTCGGTTATGCCCTGCAGAAGCGGGTGCGCCACCTGTCGCTGGCACAGGTGTTCCGGCTGGAATTCGTGGTGTCGCTGCATTGTGCGGCGCGGCCCGATTTCGTCGAGGGCATTCGCGCGCTGATCATCGAGAAGGACCAGAAGCCGCAATGGCAGCCGGCGCGGCTGGCCGATGCCACGCCGCAGTGGGTGGAAGGTTTCTTCGCCGATCCCTGGCCGGCAGCGCAGCACCCGCTGGCCGACCTCGGCGCCTGAGGTCTTTCCCCTTCAACGCCCCTGCGGCGGCGTGAGCGCACGTCGCTGCAGGCGTTCCAGCGTACGCATGAAGACCTGCGGGTCATCGACCGCACGCGCCAGTACCAGCGCACCCTGGATGGCGCCGACGATATCCTCGGCCAGTTCGGCCGCGGCCAGCGGCGGGTGTCCCAGGGCCAGCAGCGCGTGGTGCAAGGCCACCGCCCAAGCGGTGAAGTAGGCCTTGACCGCCTGGGCGAACAGGTCGCGCGTGGACGACAGCGCAAATACCCCGACGATGCACACCTTGCGCCCCGACAGGAAATAGCGGGCGCAGGCCTCGAACATATGCGTCACGCCCTGTGCCGCATTGGCCTGTTCGCGTAGCGGGCCGAAGACCTCCCCCTGGAACCAGGCGTCGATGTGCGCCAATACCGCCTCGGCCATCTCCTGCTTGCCGCCGGGGAAGTAGTGGTACAGGCTGCCCTTGCCCAGTCCGGTGGCCTCGGTGATGCGCGCCAGGCTACATCCTTCGTAGCCATGGGCGCGAAACACCTCGGCCAGTTGCGGGACCAGCGCGGCGCGCTCGGCCGCGGTCTTGCCACCAGCGTGCTCCTCCATCAAAGCCCCAGGTCGCTCAAGCCCGGATGATCGGCCGGCCGTGGCGCCGAGCGATCCCAATGGAACTTGCGCTCCGACTCCTTGATGGGCAGGTCGTTGATGCAGGCATGGCGGATGCGCATCAGGCCGCGCTCGTCGAACTCCCAGTTCTCGTTGCCGTAGGAGCGGAACCAGTTGCCCGAGTCGTCATGCCATTCGTAGGCAAAGCGCACGGCGATGCGGTTGCCTTCGTGGGCCCAGACTTCCTTGATCAGGCGATAGTCCTGCTCGCGGTTCCACTTGCGCGTGAGGAAGGTGACGATCTCCGCACGGCCGGTGACGAAGTCGGCGCGGTTGCGCCAGCGGCTGTCCTCGGTATAGGCCAGCGAGACGCGTTGCGGGTCGCAGGAATTCCAGGCGTCTTCGGCCGCGCGGGCCTTCTGGATGGCGGTCTCAAGGGTGAACGGGGGCAGGGGTGGGCGTGCAGCTGAGGTGTTCATGGACAGTCTCCGGTGGAGGGCCGGTTGCGCCGGCGGGTGGGTGGGTCACACTGATTTGTACCGATAAGTACAATTTCATTGTAGGCCTAGGCGCAGCTGAGGGGCAAAGCGAAATACGCTGGTTTGCACTGTACTTCTTTGTGCTGGCTGTTGCTGTACTGGGAATGCGGTAGCGGCCTGATGGAGGGCGCGGTGCGTTTCTGGAGGGGAGAGGCTGGGGGAGGGCTGGGGAGGGTACTGCAGGAAAGACACCGGTCCTTGCGGACCGGCTTAAATTTGAATGCCATGAACGGGATTCATGGCATTCAAATTCGGGAATTATTTCTTCTTCTTGTTCACGGCTTCCTTGAAAGCCTTGCCAGCCGAGAACTTGACGGTGGTCGCAGCAGCGATCTTGATCTCTTCGCCGGTTTGCGGGTTACGGCCGGTGCGGGCAGCACGC
>JAFAMT010000087.1 GCA_019233085.1 Herbaspirillum sp. | reverse complement strand
GGCGTACTTGGTGAATTCGGCCGAGCGCACGTCCATCCAGTAGGTGCGTTCGTGATTGCGGTTGAATGGCGCGTAGAGCTTCTTCATCAGGGTCTGGGCGCGCAGGCCGTCGACGGTCTGGTCGTGACCGATGACGATGCGGTCGGGGCGCATGAAGTCTTCGACGGCCGCGCCTTCCTTGAGGAATTCCGGATTGGAGACCACCGAGAAGCTGATCTCGTTCTTGCCACGCTTGGCCAGTTCCTCGGCAATGGCAGCCCGCACGCGATCGGCGGTACCGACCGGCACAGTGGACTTGTCCACCACGACCTTGAAGCCTTCCATGGAGCGGCCGATGTTGCGGGCCGCGGCCAGCACGTATTGCAGGTCGGCCGAGCCGTCTTCGTCCGGCGGGGTGCCCACGGCGATGAACTGGATATCGCCATGGGCCACGCTGGCGGCGATATCGGTGGAGAACTGCAGGCGGCCCGCGGCGCGGTTGCGCGCCACCACTTCTTCCAGGCCTGGTTCGTGGATGGGGATGCCGCCGTTGTTGAGGATGTCGACCTTGCGCTGGTCCACATCGAGGCAGAACACGTCGTTACCCAGTTCGGCGAGGCAGGCGCCAGTCACCAGGCCAACGTAGCCGGTGCCGATGATGGTGATTTTCATGGTGATTCAGACTTTCCAAAAAAAATGGCGCTAGCGCCTCAATTCATGACATTCAGTTCTTCGGTGCGACGCGGCGGATAGGTCTCCCAATGGCTGCAGCCCGGGCATTGCCAATAGAACTGGCGGGCCTTGAAGCCGCAATGGCTGCACTGGTAGCGCGCCAGTTTCTGGGTATATCCATGCACCAGGGTCTTGACCACCGACAGCTCGGAGCGCGCCGTCAGGGGGGCGGTCATCATGCGCGCTTCCAGGAACTTGTCCAGTCCCAGCAAGGTGGGGGTGCGGCGCAATTCCTCGCTGACCAGCGCGTTGGCGGCATCCACGCCATCGGCGTCGAGCACGGCCTTGAAGACCACCTCAAGCAGATCGATCGAGGGCGCCTCTGCCAGGTAAGCGCGCAGCAGGTTGATGCCTTCCTGCGGCCGGCCCACGGCCAGGTAGCCGTCCATGAGGCGCTGCGCCACCAGGGCGGTATGCGGCACGCTCTGCTGCTCGACGCGGCGCCAGGTCTCCAGCGCGGCTTCGATGTCGCCACGGGCGCGCAGTGCATCGCCCATGAGCATGGTGGCCCGCACGCTCTTGCGCTCGGCGGCCAGGGCCTTCTCCAGCAGGACCATGGCGGCGTCGGTGTTGGTGCGCACCAGTTCGTCGGCGGCCAGTTCGCAGTAGAACTGCGCAATCTCGCGCTGGCGACCGCCGGCACCAGTGGCCTGCAGGGTCTCGGCGGCGGAGATGGCACGCGCCCACTCCTTCTCGCGCTGGTAGATCTCCAGCAGGGCGCGACCGGCCTGGGCGCTGTATTGGGTATCGATGAGCTTGTTGAAGGTTTCCTCGGCACGATCCAGGAGACCGGCCTTCAGGTAATCCTGGCCCAGTTCATAGAGGGCGTGGCCATGATGCTCGGCCGGCAGGTCGGGACGCGCCAGCAGGTTCTGGTGCACGCGGATGGCGCGTTCGGTCTCGCCACGGCGACGGAACAGGTTACCCAGGGCGAAGTGCAGCTCCACCGTCTCGGGATCGAGCTTGACGATCTCGATGAAGGCATCGATGGCCTTGTCGGGCTGCTCGTTCAACAGGAAGTTGAGACCCTTGAAGTAACCGCGTGGCAGGGTGCGTGATTCCGACACCAGCTGGTTGATGTCGACCCGCGCGGCGATCCATCCCAGTCCGAAGAAGACGGGAATGCCAAGCAACCACCAAAATTCAAATTCCATAAACGAAAGGGGTAATTAGAGGATGTGCTGCGCGGTGATGATGCTGTCCGGCTGCGGCGGCTGGGCCTGTGCCTGGGCGATCTCGTCCTGGGCCTTCTGGACCTGTGCCAGGGCCTTCTTGTAGCGGCCGGCTTCGCGGCGATGGCGCAGCACCATCGGGGCCATGGCCAGTACACCCAGGATGGCGCCGACCACGAAGAAGGACAGCAGCACCAGCACCAGAGGATCGGTACGCTCATAGCCGAGGAAGAAATGCAGCGTCACTTCCTGGGTATTGCGCAGCGCGAAGAAGAAGAAACACACGAACAGGATGGCCGCGATCAATCTGGAAAGTATTTTCATGGCGTAATCCTCTTATGGCGGGTCGTAGTGATACCCGGGAGATGGCAGCCCGCCTTGCGACAGCGCTGACCAAGGGACAAGATGCAACATTGTTGCGCTGGCCGGAAAAATCGGCCCGTTTCTCGCACTTCCCGGGGCAATTCGGGATTGTACGTGAAAAAAAACGGCATCCAAAGATGCCGTTCATTTTGTTGATCTGCCTTTACACCCGCTCACCTTGCAGCGAGCGGGTCTGAAGCCTCAACGTTTGCTGCCAACTTGCTGCCCGCAGGCAGCGAAACTGTCTCAGGACAAGACACGAAGGCCAAGCCGGTTCAATCCTCGCGGATTGGCTGGCCGACCATCGCATCGACGCGTTCGCGCAATTCCTTGCCGGGCTTGAAGTGCGGCACCCGTTTTTCGGGAACCATCACCTTGTCGCCAGACTTGGGATTGCGGCCGATACGCGGCGGACGGCGGTTGAGCGCGAAGCTGCCAAAGCCACGGATCTCGATGCGCTGGCCGGTCGCAAGTGCGTCGACCATGGCATCGAGGATGGTTTTGACCGCGTAATCCGCATCCTTGGCAACAAGTTGCGGATAACGCTCAGCCAGACGGGCGATCAGCTCCGACTTTGTCATCGTGACTGCAAGATCAGTTCTTGTTGTCGAGCTTGGCCTTCAGCAGCGCGCCCAGGCTGGTGGTGCCCGAAGCAGCGTTGGAGTCAGCCGACATCTTCTGCATGGCTTCCTGGGTCTCGGCGTTGTCCTTGGCCTTGATCGACAGCTGGATGCTGCGAGCCTTGCGGTCGATGTTGATGACCAGGGCTTCGACGGAATCGCCAACCTTCAGGTGGGTACCGGCATCTTCCACGCGGTCGCGGGAGATTTCGGAGGCACGCAGGTAGCCTTCGACTTCGTCGTTCAGCTGGATCACCGCGCCCTTGGGCTCAACCGACTTGACGGTACCGGTCACCAACGCACCCTTGTCGTTCAGGGCGGCGAAGTTGTTGAACGGGTCGCCTTCCAGTTGCTTCACGCCCAGGGAGACGCGCTCGCGCTCCACGTCGATGGCCAGAACAACGGCTTCCAGCTCGTCGCCCTTCTTGAACTTGCGCACGGCTTCTTCGCCAGCTTCGGTCCAGGACAGGTCGGACAGGTGCACCAGACCGTCGATGTTGCCCGGCAGGCCGATGAACACGCCGAAGTCGGTGATCGACTTGATGGAACCCTTGACCTTGTCGCCCTTCTTGTGGCTCATGGCGAAGTCGTCCCACGGGTTCGGCTTGCACTGCTTCATGCCCAGGGAGATACGACGACGCTCTTCGTCGATTTCCAGAACCATGACTTCGACTTCGTCGCCCAGCTGGACAACCTTGTTCGG
>JAFAMT010000011.1 GCA_019233085.1 Herbaspirillum sp. | reverse complement strand
GCCGACAACAGGCAGGCGAAGGACCAGATGACGGTGGCCACGGCCATGAGGACCATGAAGACCACCGAACGCAGGATCAGGATGAGGCGCAAAGTTCTATCTCCCATGCCGAAGCATGTCTAGGTGTTGGATGAAGGTGGCCCGGGCAATCCGGGCCGGTTCCACTATACCGAAACGCCGACGGGTGACTTCAGGATGAAATCAACCACCGCCGATAAATCCGGGTAGACCAGCGTGCCCGGCGGCAGGCCGCCCTTGGCCTGGGTCTTTTCGCCCTTGCCGGTGAGCACCAGGTAGGGGGCGCAACCGGCGACATACCCGGCCTGCAGGTCGCGCAGCGAATCGCCCACCGTGGCCACGCCGCCGCGCAGGCTGATGTTGAAGCGCTTGGCGATCTCGTGGAACATGCCCGGCTTGGGCTTGCGGCAGTCGCAATTGTCGTCGGCCGAGTGCGGGCAGAAGAACACCGCATCGATATCGGCACCGACCTGCTGGGCCGCGCTGTGCATCTTCTGGTGGATGGCGTTGAGGGTCTGGATGTCGAACAGGCCACGCGCCACGCCCGACTGATTGGTGGCCACCACCACGCGATAGCCGGCCTGGTTCAGGCGGGCGATCGCTTCCAGCGAACCCTTGATCGGGATCCACTCGTCGGGTGACTTGATGAAGGCGTCGGAATCGTGGTTGATGACACCATCGCGATCGAGAATGATCAGTTTCATGCCTTTTGCTTCCCTTCATGAACACCGCCGCGCAGGGACTGGCCCATGCGCGGCGGAGAAGTACTGCGGTGCCGCCGCCATCACGACAGCGACGACATTGCTTGCCGGCTCAAGCCGCCAGCTTGGAAATGTCAGCCACCTGGTTGAGCATGCCGTGCAGCTCGGCCAGCAGGGCCTGGCGGTTCTTGCGCAACTGCTCGTCCTCGGCGTTGACCATCACGTCGTTGAAGAAGGCATCGACGTTCTGGCGCAGCTGCGCCAGCGCCTTCAACGCGCCGGCGAAGTCGCCTTGCGCGTAGGCCGCCTGCACCTGCGGACGGGTGGTCTGCATGGCCGCGAACAGGCCCTGCTCGGCGGCTTCCTTGAGCAAGCCCTGCTGGACCGCGCCGTGGCCGTCGATGGCCACGCCTTCGATCTTCTTGAGGATGTTGGTGATGCGCTTGTTGGCGGCAGCCAGGGCCTCGGCTTCAGGCAGGGCGGCGAAGGCTTGCACGGCTTGCAGGCGTTCGACCACGTTGTCCAGTACGTCCGGCTGTTGCGCCACCACGGCTTCCACTTCGTTCTGGGCAAAGCCGCGCTCGCGCAGCAGGCCGCGCAGGCGATCGTAGATGAAAGCCTGCACGTCGGCGCGCGGGTCCTTGAAGTTGGCGTTGCCGGCGAAGAGTGCCGCCGCGGCGTCCAGCAGGGCCTCCAGCGACAGCGGCAGGCGCTTCTCGACCAGCATGCGCAGCACGCCCAGGGCGTGGCGACGCAGGGCGAACGGGTCCTTGTCGCCGGTCGGTTGCAGGCCGATGCCCCAGATACCGACCAGGGTTTCCAGCTTGTCGGCCAGGGCCACGGCGGTGCCGGTGGCGGTGGCCGGCAGGGCGTCGCCGGCAAAGCGCGGCTGGTAGTGTTCGGAGGCGGCCAGGGCGACCTCGTCGGCTTCGCCGTCATGACGCGCGTAGTAGGTCCCCATGATGCCTTGCAGCTCGGGGAACTCGCCCACCATGTCGGTGAGCAGGTCGGCCTTGGCCAGCAGCGCGCCACGTTCGGCCAGTGCCACGTCGCCACCCAGCAGCGCGGCAATCTTGCCGGCCAGGGCCTGCACGCGCTCGGTGCGCTGCAGCTGGTTGCCCAGCTTGTTGTGGTAGACCACGTTGGCCAGCAGGGGCACACGGTCGGCCAGGGTCTTCTTCTTGTCTTGCTCGAAGAAGAACTTGGCATCCGACAGGCGCGGACGCACCACGCGCTCGTTACCGCCGATGATGTGCTCGGGCTGCGCGGTCTCCAGGTTGGAGACGATCAGGAAGCGCGAACGCAGGCGGCCATTGGCGTCGGTGAGCGCGAAATACTTCTGGTTGGTCTGCATGGTCAGGATCAGGCATTCCTGCGGCACCGCCAGGAATTCATCCTCGAACTTGCATTCATAGACCACCGGCCATTCGACCAGGGCGGTCACTTCGTCCAGCAGCGATTCGGGCATCAGCACCTGGTCGGCACCGGCCTTGGCCAGCAGGGCGGCGCGGATCTTCTCGCGGCGTTCGGTGAAGCTGGCGACGACCTTGCCTTGCGCGGCCAGGGTCTCGACGTAGGCATCAGGCGCGGCGATCTGCAGCACGCCGGAGGACAGGAAGCGGTGGCCCAGCGTGGTACGGCCGGCATCCAGGCCCAGCGTGTTGACCGGCACCACATCCTGGCCCAGCAGTGCCACCAGATAGTGGGCCGGACGCACGAAGTGCACGGTCTCGCCGGCGGCGCGGCCGAACTGGCGCTGGTAGCTCATCACCTTGGGAATGGGCAGCTTGGAGAGGCTCTCGTCGAGCGCGGCCTGCAGGCCCACGGCCAGGGCCGAACCCTTGGCGGTATAGGTGTAGAAGAAGCTCTCGGCCTTGCCATCCTGGGCGCGTTCGAGCTGGTCCGGGGTGATCACGGTAGCGCCGGTGGAGGCGGCCAGCGCGGCCAGCTTCTTGACCAGCGGCGCCGAGGGACGGCCTTCGGCATCCAGGGCGACGCTCACCGGCAGCACCTTTTCACGGATGGACTTGTCAGGCGAGGCGGCGCGCACGCCGGTGATGGAGACGGCCAGGCGGCGCGGGGTCGCGTAGGCGGTGGCGGCGGCATCGGCGTCGAGGTAGCCGCGGCTTTGCAGGCCATTGAAAATGCCGTTGGCAAAGGCGTCGCCCAGCTTGGCCAGCGCCTTGGGTGGCAGTTCTTCGGTGACGAGTTCTACGAGGAGTGTCTGGTTCATGTTGTCAGTCTTGCTGTCTTGCTCGGGACGCCGGCCTGCATCGCTGCTACCGGCGCCGCTTCATGTCATTGCCCTTGCCGTCTCAAGCGGCGACCTTGTCCTGCCCCAGCATGGGGAAGCCCAGGCGCTCGCGCGACTCGAAGTAGGCCTGCGCCACCGCACGCGAGAGATTGCGGATGCGGCCGATGTAGGCGGCGCGCTCGGTGACCGAGATGGCGCCACGGGCGTCGAGCATGTTGAAGGTATGGGCCGCCTTGAGCACCTGCTCATAGGCTGGCAGCGCCAGCGGCACTTCCATGAGACGCTTGGCTTCGGCTTCGTAGTTGGAGAACAGCGAGAAGAGGAACTCGGTGTTCGAATACTCGAAGTTGAAGGTCGATTGTTCCACCTCGTTCTGGTGGAACACGTCGCCATAGGTCAGGCGCTTGGTCTGGCCATTCTCGGTCCATTCGGTCCAGACCAGGTCATAGACGTTTTCTACGCCCTGCAGGTACATGGCCAGGCGCTCGATGCCATAGGTGATCTCGCCCAGCACCGGCTTGCAATCCAGGCCGCCGACCTGCTGGAAGTAGGTGAACTGGGTCACTTCCATGCCGTTCAACCACACTTCCCAGCCCAGGCCCCAGGCGCCCAGGGTGGGGTTTTCCCAGTCATCCTCGACGAAGCGCACATCGTTTTGCTGCAGGTCCAGGCCCAGTGCCTGCAGGGAACCCAGGTACAGGTCCAGGATGTTTTCCGGTGCCGGCTTCAACACCACCTGGTACTGGTAGTAATGCTGCATGCGGTTGGGGTTCTCGCCATAGCGGCCATCCTTGGGACGACGCGAGGGCTGGACATAGGCGGCGCGCCACGGCTCCGGGCCGATCGCGCGCAGGAAGGTCGCGGTGTGCGAGGTGCCCGCGCCAACTTCCATGTCGTAGGGCTGCAGCAGAGCGCAGCCTTGGGCGTCCCAATATTCTTGCAACTTGAGGATGATTTGTTGAAATGTCAGCATCGTGTGTGGTTGCCTGGTGAACCGGCGGAGCAATTGCGAAAACCTTGGATTTTAGCGTCTTTTGGGGTGTTTGACCCGGTTTTGGCCGGCCGGGGCGCCACGCCGGGAAGCCGGTGTGGCGCTCAGTGGCTTCTGCGTCGCTTCAGAGTCGCTTCAGTGACGGATACGGGCAGCCTTGTTGCGGCCCCAGGCCAGCAGCAGCATCAGGATCGCCAGGCCGACCACCAGCTTGTTGCCCAGCAGAACATAGGGGGTCTGGCCACCGTAGCCCTGCACCTGCGCGGCCAGGGTGCCGCGTGTATACGGCGGCAATTCGCTGGTCTGGCCACCCGGCAGGATCACGGCGGTGGCGCCGGTATTGGTGGCGCGCAACATCGGCCGACCGGTTTCCAGCGCGCGCATCTGCGAGATCTGCAGGTGCTGCGGCAGGGCGATGGAATTGCCGAACCAGGCGATATTGGACAGGTTCAGCAGCACGCTGGCCTCGGGCTGGGCGGCACGGTAGGCATCGCGCAACTGGCCGGCGATCTCTTCGCCGAACAGGTCTTCGTAGCAGATGTTGGGCAAGACCCACTGGTCCTTGACGCCGAAGGGCGATTGCACCGGCGCGCCACGGTTCATGTCGCCCAGCGGGATATGCATCATGTCCACGAACCAGCGGAAACCGGGCGGGATGAATTCGCCGAAGGGCACCAGGTGGTGCTTGTCATAGCGATAGGGCAACAGTTCCGAGCCGACCCCGGGGCCGAAGCCCAGCACCGAGTTGGCATAGACCTGTGGCCCATCCGAGAGCGGGATGCCCAGCGCCAGGTGACTCTGGCTGGTTTGTACGAAGCGCGCGATGCGGGCCAGGTAGGCCGGCGGCAGTTGCTGCGGCAGCAGGGGAATGGCGGTCTCGGGCGTGGCGATCAGGTCGGCTGGCGCGGCACTGATCATTTGCTCATACAGGGTGAGCGTGTAGACCAGGGCATCGTTGGAGAATTTCATTTCCTGGGGGATATTGCCTTGCAGCAGGCGCACCGAAATTGGCCGGCCTTGTGGCGCAGTCCACTGCACCTGTCGTAACACCACACCGGCGGCACACAGCAGCGCCACCACGCACAGCGGCAGGATGATGCGTTGCCCGGTGCCGGCCACGCCCTTGCGGCGCAGGCTCATCCACAGCAGCGCCAGGGCGCCGGCGGCCAGCGCGGCGATCCAGCCCACGCCGTAGACGCCGCCGACGGCGGCAAAGCCGGCCAGGGGGCCGACGGTATGGGCATAGCCCGAGACCAGCCAGGGGAAACCGGTGAAGATCCAGCCACGCGCCCATTCCGACAAGGCCCACAGCGCCGGCAGCATGCACAGTGCCAACACCAGGGGTTGCGACGACCAGCGCTCACGCAGCCAGCCGGCCAGCGCCGTGGCGGCACCGGCATACAGGCCCAGGTACAGGGCCAGCAGGGCCACGGCCAGCGCCGCCATCCAGGCCGGCATGCCGCCATAGTCGTGCATGCTGATATAGAGCCAATGCACGCCCGCGGCCGCCCAGCCAAAGCCGTACAGCCAGCCGCGCAGGAAATGACCGCGCACGCCATGCCGCTGCCCGGCGGGGGCGGCGATCACGCCGTGGAACAGCCAGGCCAGCGCCAGGATCTGCAAGGGCCACAGCTTGAAGGGCGCGAAAGCGAACACATTGAGGGCGCCGACCGCGGCCGGCAGCAGCAGGCCTGTCAGGGCGCCCAGGCGGCCGCGCGCAGCCGTATCCCCGCGCAGTCCGGGCAGTTCGTGTGGGGCAGGGGAGTTCACGCTAGGCAGGTACGGCGAGGGAGAACATCATTGCTCGTCCAGCGCCACCGGCGGCAGCTTGGACACCAGCAGGACATGGACCTGGCGCGCATCGGCACGCAGCACTTCGAAATGCAGGCCATCGATATCGAATTCGTCACCCTTGCGCGGCACGCGGCCCACATGGTTGGCGACCAGGCCGCCGATGGTGTCGGCATCCTCATCGGAGAAGCGGCTGCCGATCTCGGTGTTGAACTGCTCGATCTCGGTCAAGGCCTTGACGCGCCAGCGCGCGCCATGGGGGCCATCCTTGAGGGCCAGCACGTTGTCTTCGGCTTCGTCGAAATCGTATTCGTCCTCGATGTCGCCGACGATCTGTTCGAGTACGTCCTCGATGGTGATCAGGCCGGCCACGCCGCCGTATTCATCGACCACGATGGCCATGTGGTTGCGGTTGGCGCGGAAGTCGCGCAGCAACACATTGAGACGCTTGGATTCGGGGATGAAGATGGCCGGGCGCAGCATGTCGCGCACGTCGAAGGAGTCCTCGGCGTAGTAGCGCAGCAGGTCCTTGGCCAGCAGGATGCCGACCACCTTGTCGCGTTCGCCATCCACGGCCGGGAAGCGCGAGTGCGAGGTCGACAGCACGTCCGGCATCCAGGTTTCGATGGGCTTGGAGATATCGATGGTATCCATCTGCGAGCGCGGCACCATGATGTCGCGCACGGCCAGGTCGGAGACCTGGAACACGCCTTCGATCATCGACAGCGCGTCGGCATCGATGAGATTGCGCTCGTGTGCGTCGTGCAACACTTCGAGCAGTTCTGCCCGGTTCTCGGGCTCGGGGGAAATCAGTGCGGTGAGTCGTTCGAACAAAGAACGATGGGGTTTAGCGTCAGATTTGACGCTACTAGGGTGATCTTGCATGGCGTTAGGCGCGAGCCCGACGTAGTTTCGAAGAGCCATAGGATACAACAATTATGTGACAAGTCCACTAAAGGCAGCCTGTGCGACACACCCCTCCAGGTCAATTGACGTCGCATTTTCCGGCAGGAAATCCGTGAGGCAACAAAAAAGCCGGCATCAGGGATGCCGGCAAGAACTTCCTCAGGGATGTCAAACAATTACAAATCGATACGACTACTTTCACTACCTACTGCATGAACTGCCACAACGTACTGCCACTACCACTGCAACTACTCTGTGACCACTGCTGATCCTGCCCGGCCTGGTGTTCAGGCGTAGGCCAGCGCTTCCATGCGCATGCCATCGTCTGCTACCCGCGCCGGTGCCACGGTGCGACTGACTTGCGGCGCGGCCTGTGTCGGCGACAACTTGAAGATGCTCACCACGTCGGTCAGCGCCACGCTCTGCTGTTGCATCGACGCGGCAGCCGCAGCGGCCTGCTCGACCAGGGCGGCGTTCTGCTGGGTGGTTTCGTCGATCAGGGCGATGGCGCGGTTGATCTGTTCGATGCCCATGGTCTGTTCGCTGCTGGCGGCGCTGATGTCATGCATGATGTGGGTCACGCTCTTGATGCTCTCGACCACTTCATGCATGGTCGAGCCGGCTTCGCTGACCTGCTTCTCGCCCACGGCGACCTTGGCGACCGATTCATTGATGAGGCTTTCGATTTCCTTGGCAGCGGTGGCCGAACGTTGTGCCAGGGTACGCACTTCGGAGGCGACCACCGCGAAGCCGCGGCCTTGCTCACCGGCACGGGCGGCTTCCACGGCGGCATTCAAGGCCAGGATATTGGTCTGGAAGGCAATGCCGTCGATGACGCTGATGATGTCCACGATCTTGCGCGACGAGTCGCTGATGGCCTGCATGGTATCGACCACACGGCTCACCGCGGCACCGCCACGGGCGGCGACCTGCGAGGCATTGTCGGCCAGGCGGTTGGCCTGGGCGTCGTTCTCGGAGTTCTGCTTCACGGCCGAGGTCATCTGTTCCATGGCCGAGGCTGTTTCCTGCAGCGAGCCGGCTTGCTGTTCGGTGCGTTGCGACAGGTCCATGTTGCCGCGCTTGATTTCATCGGAGGCCACGGCGATGGTGTCGGTGCCATGGCGCACTTCACCCACGATATTGACGAGGCTGTCGTTCATGCCCTTGAGCGCGGTCATCAACTGGCCGAGTTCATCGCGGCCCTTGACTTCGATATGGCTGCCCAGGTCACCGGCCTGGACGCTTTGCGCCACGCTCACGGCTTGCGCCAGCGGACGGGAGATCGAGCGGGTCAGCAGCCAGGCGATGAGCGAACCCAGGCCCAAGGCGGCGATGCTGGCGACCAGCATGGTCCACTTGGAGAGCTGGTAGGCAGAGTCGGCCTCGGCCACCTTGGCTTGCGAGCCGGCGTTGAGGACGGCGTTGAAACGTTCGATGTGGGCAATGACGCGATTCAGGATGGGCATGCAGTCCTTGACCAGCGAGGCCCGTGCGGCTTCACCCTGTTGCGAGGTCGCCTTCTTGACGATGTCCACGGCCACCGGCAGGTACTCTGCTTCCAGCTTGCGCAGCTGCGCCAGCATGTCCAGTTCCTGCGCCGGGGTGGTGGGATCGGTCATCAGCTCGGCCAGCCGTGCCAAGCCGGCGTCGATATCCTTTTGCGCGCTGCCGGCCAGGTCGAGATCGCCCTTCTGGCCAGCGGGATCCTGCACCAGCGCCAGATTGCGTGCGGCAATGGCGCGCAGGCCAATGGCGAATTGCACCTTCGAGAGTGCGGCCAGCTTGGCTTCGTCAACACTGGTCAGGTAGACCACCCGCTCATTCAGACGTGCCACCTGTTGCAGCCCGAATCCAGCCACAGCGACCAACAAGACCAGTACTGCAGCAAAGCCGAGGCCAAGACGATGGCCGATCTTCAAGTTGCTCATGAGACTCTCCCTGATTGGAATTGGACTGCCTTGAGTTGGACTGCCTTGAAAGGGACTGCCTTGTAATGGATTCATTGTTGTCCATGGAAAGCGTAATTTCCATCGGGCGATTCCTGATCTCGATCATAAATAATTAACAAGATCACGTAATTTTCGATGAGGAAACATTGTCCTGAAACATCGTTGCCGATCTCTTTCCAGGCGGCACTGGCGGGCTGGTTTGACAATGGTTCTTCACGGCGGCAGGGTACGGGCGAAAAAAAACCGGCCCTGCTGGCGCAGGCCGGTTTGCATCGGGAGACAGGGAGGCGGTCTCAGCGGGCCGCGTAAGGATTGTCGTAACCCAGCTCGGCGAGGATCTCGGTTTCCAGGGATTCCATCTCGGTGGCTTCCTCGTCATCCTCGTGGTCGTAACCTTGTGCATGCAGCACGCCATGCACGACCAGGTGGGCGGTGTGTTCTTCCACGCTCTTGTTCTGCTCGGCGGCTTCCTTTTGCAAGACGTCGGTGCAGAAGATGATATCGGCCTGGGTGACCTCGCTGTCTTCGTCCTCGGTGTAGGCGAAGGTCAGCACGTTGGTGGCATAGTCCTTGCCGCGATAGTCGCGGTTGAGATCGCGCCCTTCCTCGCTGCCCACGAAACGCAGCGTCAGCTCGGCCGGCGCGAACAGCGCGGCCTGCACCCAGCGGCGCAGCAGGGGGCGGGTGATGGATTCCTTGAGGCGGTCGTCGGCATATTGCACCGACAGGGTGAGCTTAGGCTTTGGCATGACGTGGCTTGGCGGATTTGGTCAGGAGATTGGTGGCCGCGCGGGCGGTGGCGCGTGCGGTATCGGGTTTGTGGCCGCCGGCGGTGTCATAGGCATCGACGATGCGTGCCACCAGCGGATGGCGGACCACGTCAGCGCTGGTAAAGCGCGAGAAGGCAATGCCACGTACATCGTGCAGCACCGAGATGGCATCGACCAGGCCGCTCTTCTGGCCGTGGTGCAGGTCGACCTGGGTGACGTCGCCGGTGATGACGGCCTTGCTGCCGAAGCCGATGCGGGTGAGGAACATCTTCATCTGCTCCGGCGTGGTGTTTTGCGCCTCGTCCAGGATGATGAAGGCGTGGTTCAGCGTGCGCCCGCGCATGTAGGCCAGTGGTGCGATCTCGATGGCCTGCTTCTCGAAGAGCTTCTGGGTGCGGTCGAAGCCCAGCAGGTCATACAGGGCGTCGTACAGCGGACGCAGGTAGGGATCGACCTTCTGCGCCAGGTCGCCTGGCAGGAAGCCCAGGCGCTCACCCGCTTCCACCGCCGGGCGCGTGAGCACGATGCGCTGCACGGCATCGCGCTCCAGCGCATCGACCGCGCAGGCCACCGCCAGGTAGGTCTTGCCGGTGCCGGCCGGGCCTATGCCGAAGGTGATGTCGTGCTCCAGGATGGCGTTCAGGTATTGGCTCTGGTGCGGCGTGCGACCGCGCAGGTCATGCTTGCGGGTCTTCAGTACGGGGCTGTCGGGTGGCAGGGCATCCTGGCTTTCCCGGGTCTCGGTGGCGGCGGCGGCGGCTGCCGCGGCGGCAGCGGCGGAAGTCCCCTTGCCACGGCGCGCCGGCAAGGGCGGCAGGCCGGCCTCTTCGTCGGCGGCGGCATGGGCGCGCTGCTCGACCAGGGCCAGCTGGATATCATCCACGGCGATGGCGCGGTCGGCCACGGCATAGAAGCGCTCCAGCACTTCCACTGCGCGCTCGGCATTGGTACCGGTGACCACGAAGCGATCGCCACGGCGGAAGATGGTCACGTCCAGCGCCGCCGAGATCTGGCGCAGGTTTTCATCGAGCGGGCCACACAGGTTGGCCAGGCGCCTGTTGTCCAGCGGCTGGGGCGCGAAGTGGTGGGGCTGGTTGGGGATCTTTTTCAATGCAGGATTCCGGGTTCAGGGTTCGGTGTTGAGGTTCAGTGCTGGGTCACGATCTCGCCGCGCAGCGAGAAGGGGAAGGCTTCGCGGATGGTCACATCGACGAACTGGCCGATGAGGCGCTGGCCTTGGGGGCCGCCGTCGAAGTTGACCACGCGGTTGCTCTCGGTACGGCCCTGCAGCTCATGGTCGCGACGCTTGGAGACGCCATCGACCAGGATGCGCTGCACGCTGCCGACCATGGACGCGCTGATCCTGGCGGCGTTGTCGTTGATGGCGGCCTGCAGGCGTTGCAGTCGCTGCAGCTTGACCTCGGGCGGGGTGTCGTCGGGCAGGTTGGCCGCCGGTGTGCCGGGGCGGGCGCTGAAGATGAAGGAGAAGCTGTTGTCGAAGCCCACATCCTCGACCAGCTTGAGCAGGGCCTGGAAGTCCTCCTCGGTCTCGCCGGGGAAACCGACGATGAAGTCCGACTGCACCGTGATATCGGGGCGCACCTTGCGCATGCGGCGGATCACCGACTTGTATTCCAGCGCCGTATAGCCGCGCTTCATGGCCGCCAGCGTGCGGTCCGAGCCATGCTGGGCGGGCAGGTAGAGGTGGTTGCACAGCTTGGGAACCTTGGCGTAGGTGTCGATGAGGCGCTGCGAGAATTCCTTGGGATGGCTGGTCACGAAACGGATGCGCTCGATACCGGGCAGCTCGGCGATGTATTCGATCAACAGCGCGAAGTCGGCGATCTCGCCATCTTCCATCATGCCGCGATAGGCATTGACGTTCTGGCCCAGCAGCATGATTTCCTTGACGCCCTGGTCGGCCAGCCCGGCCACTTCGGTCAGGACGTCCTCGAAGCGGCGCGAGACTTCCTCGCCGCGCGTATAGGGCACCACGCAATAGCTGCAATACTTGCTGCAGCCTTCCATGATGGAGACATAGGCGCTGGCGCCTTCCACCCGCGCCGGCGGCAGGTGGTCGAACTTCTCGATCTCGGGGAAGCTGATGTCGACCTGCGGACGCCCGCTGTAACGACGCTCGCTGATCATCTGCGGCAGCCGGTGCAGGGTCTGGGGGCCGAACACCATGTCCACGAAGGGTGCGCGCTTGATGATCGCATCCCCCTCCTGGGACGCCACGCAGCCGCCCACGCCGATGAGCAGATCGGGATTGTTCTTCTTGAGCGAACGCAGCCGGCCGAGGTCGGAAAACACCTTTTCCTGGGCCTTCTCGCGAATCGAGCAGGTGTTCAGGAGGATCACGTCGGCCTCCTCCGGGCGATCGGTCTTGACCAGGCCTTCAGCCAGGTTGAGCACGTCGGCCATCTTGTCCGAGTCGTACTCGTTCATCTGGCAGCCGAAGGTTTTGATGAATACTTTTTTCTGCATAGGTTATTAATAGCGAAGTGCGCGGAGGAGTTCGCATGCCATCATGCGGGCGCTGGCCGGGGGAGGGCGGCGGGCCGCCGGAATCGGGTACCGGGGTGGTGGACGAGCCTGTCCTCAAAGGCTGGCGATTATAGCACCGGATGGCACCGCAAGCCCCGCCGGGCGGCCCTGGCGGCGGGCCGCATGCTGTCTTCCCGGCAACCTTCAAAGCTCCCGGCAGCAGGCCTGCAGCCACTCCAGCACCGCCCGCAGGCGGGGGACGGCCTTGAGGTCGCGGTGGAACACCGCCCACATCTCGCGTTCGAGCTGTGGCGTGGCGTCCACGGTCTGCAGTTCGGGCGCCACCAGGTAGCCCGGCAGCAGGGCCATGCCCACGCCGGCACGCGCGGCCATGCACTGCGCCATCAGGCTGCTGCTGCGAAAGCGCACCGGGTTGCCGGCCGCATG
>JAFAMT010000332.1 GCA_019233085.1 Herbaspirillum sp. | reverse complement strand
GAAGAACCTGAAGGTGGACCTGCCCACCGAGAATGGCATGCTGCATGCCGTGCGCGGCATCGACTTCCAGGTCAGCCGAGGCGAGATGCTGTGCCTGGTCGGTGAATCGGGTTGCGGCAAGTCCATGACCTCGCTAGCCCTGATGGGATTGCTGCCGCGCAAGGCGCAATGCAGCGCCGATCACCTGCTCTTCGATGGCGCCGATCTCAACGGCATGAGCGAGAAGCAGCTGATGCAGCTGCGCGGCAAGCGCATGGCCATGATCTTCCAGGAGCCGATGACCTCGCTCAATCCCGCCTACACCCTGGGCAACCAGCTTTGCGAGGCGATGTTGCAACAGCCTCGCGTGACCCGCGCCGAGGCCAGGGACCGCGCCCTCTACCTGCTGCATCGCACCGGCATCGGCAATGCCGAAGACCGCCTGCGCCAATACCCGCACCAGCTCTCCGGCGGCCTGCGCCAGCGCGTGATGATCGCCATGTCGCTCATGTGCAGCCCCGACCTGATCATCGCCGATGAACCAACCACGGCGCTGGATGTGACCATCCAGGCCCAGATCCTGCGCATGATCCGCGAGCTGCAGCGGGAGTTCGGCACGGCCGTGATCTTCATCACCCACGACCTGGGCGTGGTCTCGCGCATCGCCGATCGTGTGGCCGTGATGTACGCCGGCCAGGTGGTCGAGACCACTGATGTGGCGCAGTTGTTTGCCCGCCCCCAGCATCCCTATACCCGTGGTCTGCTCAACTGTATCCCGGTGCGCGGCAAGACGCCGCCGGGCAGCCGGCTGCAGGCCATCCCGGGTGTGGTGCCCAGCCTCATCGGCGAGGTGCGCGGCTGTGCGTTCCGCAATCGTTGTGCACTGGCCGACAGCGCTTGCGAGAGTGATCCGCCGATGGTGCAGCAGGGCGGTGCGGCGGCGTCGCACCTGGTGCGCTGCCACAAGCTTGGCGTTCCCGTTTCCGCGATGGAGGTGGCAGCATGACGACCGCAACGATCCCCCAACAAGCGCCGCTGAGCGATATCGCGCTTGAGCTGTGCGCGCTGTCCAAGGTTTATCCGCTCAAGCGCGGGCTGTTCCAGCCGCCGGGCGAACTCAAGGCCGTCAATGATGTATCGCTGCGCCTGTATCGCGGCGAGACCCTGGGCCTGGTCGGCGAGTCCGGCTGCGGCAAGAGCACGCTGGCCAAGATGCTGCTGGGTCTGCTGGCGCCCACCTCCGGCAACGTGCTCATCAATGGCCATGAGGTCGATCCGACCCATCGGCGCGAGCATGCGCGCCATATCCAGCCGATCTTCCAGGACCCGTATTCGTCCCTGAACCCGCGCAAGACCGTGGCCGAGATCGTCGGCCTGCCGCTGAAGCTGCATGGCATCGGCAGCGCCGCCGAGCGGGCGCGCCAGGTCAAGGACATCCTCGACCTGGTCGGCATGCCCGAACGCACCCACGCCCAGTATCCCAACCAGCTCTCCGGCGGCCAGCGCCAGCGGGTGGCCATTGCGCGCGCGCTGATCCTGCGGCCGGACATCCTGATCTGCGACGAGCCGACCTCGGCCCTGGACGTGTCGGTGCAGGCGCAGATCTTGAACCTGCTGCTGGACCTGAAGGCCGAGTTCGGCCTCACCTTTCTCTTCATCAGCCATGACCTGGGCGTGGTGGAACACCTGGTGGACCGGGTGGCGGTGATGAACAAGGGCTGCATCGTCGAGTTGCAGAGTCGCCAACAGCTCTTCGCCGATCCCCAGCATCCCTATACACGCATGCTGCTGGCCAGCGCCCTGACGCCCGAGCCGGGCCTGGGCATCCCGGCGCTGGCCGCCGCCGCATGACGTGAACAACAACGACCTTCCCTGAGGAGCAGCAGCATGAGCAGAGCACAAGCCATCGCCGGCGTTGAAGCCTATTTCGATGACGGCCGTTTCATGGAGACCCTGAAACGTCGCGTGGCCATCCGCACCGAGAGCCAGGAGGCAGCCAGCCGTCCCATCCTCTACGACTACCTGAACCAGGAGATCACGCCCTACCTGCAGACGCTGGGCTTTGCCTGCGAGGTGGTCGACAATCCGCTACCCGATGGCAGCCCTTTCCTGATCGCCGAGCGCCTGGAAGAGGGCGCCGCCTTTACCCTGCTGACCTATGGCCATGGCGACGTGGTGCGCGGCTATGACAAGCAGTGGCGCGCCGGCCTCTCGCCCTGGGAGATCGTGGTCGAGGGCGACCGCTGGTACGGTCGCGGCATCGCCGACAACAAGGCCCAGCACACCATCAACTTCGCCGCGCTGGAGGAGGTGATGAAGGTCCGTGGCGGCAAGCTTGGCTACAACGTCAAGCTGATCCTGGAGATGGGCGAGGAGACCGGCTCCCCCGGGCTCAATGCGGTCTGCCAGCGTCATGCCCAACGTCTGAAGGCCGATGTCTTCATCGCCTCCGACGGACCGCGCGTGAATGCGCCCACGCCTACCATGTTCCTGGGTTCGCGCGGGGGCTGCAATTTCGATCTCAAGGTCAATCTGCGCGAGGGTGGCCACCACTCGGGCAACTGGGGCGGGCTGTTGCGCAATCCTGGCGTGCGCCTGGCCAATGCGATCGCCTGCCTGGTCGACGAGTGCGGCGCCATCCGCGTGCCGGGGCTGCTGCCGGCATCGCTGCCGCCCAGCGTGCGGCGCGCGCTGGCCGACGTGAAGCTGGGGGGCGGACCGACCGACCCCGAGATCGACCCCGACTGGGGCGAGCCCGACCTGACCCCGGCCGAGCGTGTCTTCGGCTGGAACACCCTGGAAGTGCTGGCCTTCAAGACCGGCAACCCGGAAGCGCCGGTCAATGCCATCCCGGGACACGCCAGCGCCCATTGCCAGATCCGCTTCGTGGTGGGCAGCGACGATGCACACTTCCTCGACCATATCCGTGCTCATCTCGACGAGCATGGTTTCGATGATGTGGCGGTGAGCCTGGCGGGCGTGCAGTTTGCCGCTACCCGTCTGGATCCCGATGACGAATGGGTGCGCTGGGGTCTGGCCTCGATGCAGCAGAGCAGCGGCAAGACGCCGACCCTGTTGCCCAACCTGGGTGGCTCGCTGCCCAATGACGTTTTTTCGCAGACCCTCGGCCTGCCCACCCTGTGGGTGCCGCACTCCTACCCGGCCTGCTCACAGCATGCGCCCAACGAGCATATACTGGCCAGCGTTTCGCGCGAATCGCTGCAGGTCATGGCAGGTCTGTTCTGGGACCTGGCAGAGCAGGGCCAGGACGTGCTGGCGCGTCGCGCTTCATCGGAGAAAAAATGAGCCATTCCCACGAACACACGCTGTGCGAGGTCGCCGACCTGCACGATATCCAGGACGAGATCACCACCATCCGTCGCCACATCCACCAGCATCCCGAGCTGTCCTTCGAGGAAGTCGATACCGCCGCGCTGGTGGCCGCACGCCTGGAAGAGTGGGGCTATGCCGTCACCCGCCACATCGGCGGCAATGGCCTGGTGGCGACCCTGCGTGCCGGCAGCAGCGCGCGCAGCATCGGCTTGCGTGCCGACATGGACGCCCTGCCCATCCAGGAAGAAACCGGCCTGGCCTGGGCCAGTTGCAAGCAGGGCGCCATGCATGCCTGCGGCCATGATGGCCACACCGCCATGCTGCTGGGTGCGGCCAAGCACCTGGCGCGTACCCGCCGCTTCGATGGCACCCTGAACCTGATCTTCCAGCCGGCCGAGGAGGCGGGCTTCGACAGTGGCGCGCAAAAGATGCTGGAGGATGGCCTCTTCGAGCGCTTCCCCTGCGATGCCGTCTTCGGCATCCACAATCATCCGGGTGTGGCGGCTGGCACCTTCATGTTCCGCAGCGGCCCCTTCATGGCGGCTTGCGATACCGTCAAGATCCGCATCACCGGCCGCGGCAGCCACGCGGCGCGGCCGCACCTGTCGGTCGATCCGGTGGTGACGGCCGCCAGCCTGGTGATGGCCTTGCAGACGGTGGTCTCGCGCAATGTCGATCCCATGGAAACGGCCGTGGTGACGGTGGGCAGCTTGCATGCCGGCCGCGCCTCCAACGTCATTCCCGAATACGCCACCATGGAACTGAGCGTGCGCTCCTTCAAGCCGGAGGTGCGCGAACTGCTGGAGCAACGCATCCGCACCCTGGTGCAGAGCCATGCCGAGAGCTACGGTGCGCGCGCCGAGATCGAGTACCTGCGCGGCTATCCGGTGCTGGTCAACAGCGACGCCGAAACCGCCTTCGCCCAGGGCGTGGCCGAGGAACTGGTGGGGGCGGAGAACGTGATTGCGCCCTTCGGACCGATTGCCGGCAGCGAGGACTTCGCCTACTTCCTGCAACAGCGTCCCGGCTGCTTCCTGCGGGTAGGCAATGGCCAGGGCCAGCCCATGCTGCACAATGCCGGCTACGATTTCAACGATGACAACATCCCCGTCGGCGCGGCCTACTGGACCCGCCTGGTCGAGCGCTGGATGCCGGTCAAGCCCGGCTGACGGTGTTTTTGCCGGCGCTTATGCCCAGGCCGCATAAGCGCATGACGAATGCTTACTTCCCGCTGGTGGCGTTCCTGGTTACAGTGCAGCTGTCTCCTCAAGACGTCCTGGACTTGGACTTTCGAGCTTCGACCCGCCACGCGCAAGCCTGGCGGGTTTTCTTTTTTCTCGCCCGCCGACCATGCGCCACTACGTAACTATTGCGTGACCAGAATCGCTGCTTGATTCGTCGACACTCAGGAATTGCCTGATATGGCGCACCCTCAATAGGCGGCCGGTTCAGGAATTCCCCGATGTTCGCAGTTACGTGCAATGCCTACCATGGGAACCAATGAAACGCGGTCTGTTGCTCCGGAATCGATGCGGTTGTCGAATGGCCGAAATGCGCGCAAGACCTCATCCACGAATTACCAGGAGCTTGCCATGCACTTCGTCACCGAATCCATCCCGGGGGAAATCACCCTCATGTTCATCAGTTACCTGGTGTTTTGCACCGTACTGATGTACCTGTTCGTCAAGACCGATAGCGAATGGGGCAAGCTGGAGGTCTCGCTGGATGACATGCCGCAGCCCCAGGCGCATGCCAATACGGTAGCCGCAGTGCGCTATGCGAGCCTGGACCCGGAGAGCCGTTCGCTGTTCGACAGCGGCCTGATCCGCCCGTCCTTGCAGCACTGCGCGCAGTATCACGATATCGATTGCACCTGCTTCATGCACGGGGCACACAAAGAGGATTGAATGCCGGGGGAGAGCCGGGTGGTAGTGAGGGAGCGGGGTAGTAGG
>JAFAMT010000389.1 GCA_019233085.1 Herbaspirillum sp. | reverse complement strand
CTGATCTCGGCCACGATATCGGTCACCCTGCGTACGCTGCTGACCACTTCCTGCATCGTATTGCCCGCCTGCTCGACCAGGCGGCTGCCGTCGCCGACCTTCTCTACCGAGTCGTTGATCAGTTCCTTGATCTCCTTGGCCGCCGAGGCCGAACGCTGGGCCAGCGAACGTACCTCCGAGGCCACCACCGCAAAGCCTCGTCCCTGTTCGCCGGCACGCGCTGCTTCCACGGCGGCATTCAGGGCCAGGATATTGGTCTGGAAGGCGATACCGTCGATGACGCTGATGATTTCCACGATCTTGCGCGAGGAGGCGTTGATGGCGCCCATCGTATCGACCACCTGGTTGACCACGCCCCCGCCCTGCTCGGCCACCGCCGAGGCGGAATTGGCCAGCTGGCTGGCCTGGCGGGCGTTATCCGCATTCTGGCGCACGGTGGAGATCAGTTCTTCCATGGCCGAGGCGGTCTCTTCCAGGGAACTGGCCTGCTCTTCGGTGCGCGAGGACAGGTCCAGGTTGCCCGCGGCAATCTCGGACGAGGCCGTGCTGATGGTGTCGGTGCCGGAACGCACATTGCTGACAATGCTGCGCAGGCTGTTGTTCATGTCCTTGAGCGACTGCAGCAGCTGCCCGGTCTCGTCCTTGCTGGTCACCTGCACTTGCGCCGACAGGTCACCCTCGGCCACCTTGCGCGACACGCTTACCGCGGTCTGCAGCGGCTTGGTGATGCCCAGCGTCAGGTAGCGCGCCAGCACTACGCCCAGCAGAAGGATCAGGCCTTCCAGCACCAGGATCAGCAAGCGGCTCTGCTCCGCGATGCTGTCGATGCGCTGGGCGGTGTCGTCGATGTCCTTGCGTTGCATGTCCACCAGCTGGCGCATCAGCTGCTGATAGGCGTTCGAGGTCGGTATGAAGGTCTTCTCCAGGATGTTCATAGCCTCTTCCACGTTGCCAGCGGCCTTGGCCTTGGTAATGGCGTCACGCGAAGAGAGGTAGACCTTGCGCTGCTCGCCGATCTTCTGGAACAGCGCCTTTTCTTCGGGCGTGTTGATCAGGCTTTCGACCTGCTTCTGGTACTCGGTGGAGCTCTTGGTCGAGGCGGCCGCTTCGTCGGCGAAGAAAGCCGACAGCGAATTGTCGCTGCTCTTGGCAATGGCGATGGTACGGCGAATGCCTGCGGTCAGGTTGGTGTACCAGTCGCCGATGAGGCGCTCGGTCTTGAGGGGCTCTCTCATCATCTCGCGTGTGGCAGCGGCTACCTGCTCCAGACGCCACAGGCTGATGCCCGCGATGATGACGGAAAAAGCCAGGATAAGTGCAAAGCCCAGCGTCAGTCGTTTGCCAATGTTCATATTGCCGAAGATGTTCATGGTGGATCTGTCCCTATCAGGCCGCCAAGGAGGGAGCGCGCCTGGTGTCGTTAGCGTTCTTTCATTGTTCTTTTCATGCGCCAGGCAGTGCTGACACATATTGACACTATGGCAGGCCAGCGATGTGCGGACAACCATGCTAAACGCGGAATACAAGGCGATTGCCCGCTTACTTCCGATTGCCGTCAATCAGCATGCAAAAAACGCCTCAGCTGCCGGGAATTGCTAACTTCCTGGCAAGTATTTCCTGCATGGCGGTGGCAAAGCGGGGATCGGCCAGCAAACCCACATTGAAGCGCGACCAGGGGACGACCTGCTCGGTGTCGACGTGAAAGATGCTGCCCGGTGCCAGCACGATGCGACGTTCCATGAGCGCCTGCGCCAGCTGCTTGGCATCGTCGAAGGCCGGGAACCTGGCCCACAGGTACATCGACTGCTGCGGCGCACAGAACAATTCGGCACCGAGATGATCCAGCTGATGCCGGGCCTGCTCGGTGGCCTGGGCAAGGCGGTCGCGCAGCCGCGCCGTGTGACGACTGAAATGGCCGTCGGAGAGGATCACATCCAGGGTGCGCTCGCAGTATTCCGAACTGCTCATGTGCACCAGCATCTTGATATCGGCCAGGTCGCTGGCCAGGTCGCGATGACAGGCGATAAAGCCTACCCGCAAGGCCGCCGAGACCGACTTCGAAAAGCTGCCGATATAGACGGTGCGTCGTAGCTGGTCCAGCGTGGCGATGCGGGCCGCAGTGGCCGGCTTGAAATCGGCAAAGGCATCGTTCTCGACGATCAGGGCATCGTAGCGATCGGCCAGTTGCAGGATCTGGTGAGCCTTGTGCGGCGCGGTATCGGAAGCCGTGGGATTGTGCGCCAGCGATTGCGTGAAGAACAGCGGCGGCTTGCCCGGCTGCTTCAGCTCGCGCTCCAGCGCCTCCAGGTCGGGGCCGTCCGGCAGGCGCGGGATACCGACGATGCGGGCGCCAGAAAGCTTGAGCTTGCCATACAACATGTAATAGCCCGGCTCATCGACCAATACCCGATCACCGGGGCGAATGAAGTTGCGGATCACGATATCGAGCGCTTGGTTGGCACCATGGGTCAGCACGATCTGCCCGGTCCCGGCCTCGATGCCGTGCTGGGCCAGCTTGTGCACCAGGTGCTGCCGCAACGGCAGGTAGCCAAAACGGCTGCCGTAGCCGAACAGCGCGCCAATGCCCGTGCGCACCACCTTCTGGTGGAACTTGTCCAACCGCACATCATGCAGCCACTCCACCGGTGGGAAACCGTCGCCCAGGCGCAGGTGGCTGGCGTCGTGCTTGAGCTGCTCGCGCATGAGCCAGACCACGTCCATGGCACGGCTGAGACTGCCCTCCTCGTCTTCCTTGGGGCGCGGCGGCGTGGTGCAGACGAAGAATCCGGAACCCCGGCGCGGCTCGGCCACGCCCAGCGCCGTCAACTCCTCGAAGACATTGACGATGGTGTTCTTGGCACAACCATGGCGGGCCGCCAGTTCACGTATCGAGGGCAGCCGGCTGCCGGGCGGATACAGGCCCTCGGCAATCTGGCGCCGTAGCAGTTGGACCAGGGTGCTGGTGAGGGTGCGCGGCTCGGTCACGGCGGGTCTCCATGGTGCTTGTCAGCAGGGCTCGCCGGCCCTGTCTTGTTGCGATGCAAATCGATTGTCCTGGGTACAGTTGTCGCACTGTTGGTTCCAACTGTACCCATATCCATTGGTACAGCCTTGCTATCCTGCCTGCGCCTGCCCTGCAGTGCAAGCCAAGATCAACAACATATCGAGAGACAAGCGCATGCCCAACGCTACCCATCCTGGCACTCCGCCAGACTCCCGCCTGCCCGGCTTCCGAAGCCTCACGCCCGCACAGCGGCTGGCCGAGCTGGGCCGCCTGGCGCAACTGGACACCGGCGAACTGGCCCTGCTGGGCCAGCCCGGCGCCCTGCCGCTGGCCACTGCCGATGGCATGATCGAAAACGTGGTCGGCAGCTTCCAGCTACCGCTGGGCGTGGCCGGCTATTTCCAGTTGAATGGCCGCGACGTGCTGGTGCCGATGGCGGTCGAGGAACCGTCGGTGGTGGCGGCGGCCTCCTTCATGGCCAAGCTGGTGCGCGAATGCGGTGGCTTCCAGACCTCCAGCAGCGCGCCGCTCATGCGTGCCCAGATCCAGTTGCTGGGTATCAGCGACCCGCACGGCGCGCGCCTGGCCATCCTCAGGGAACGCCAGGCCATCATCGACATCGCCAATAGCCGCGACCAGTTGCTCAACCAGCTGGGGGGCGGTTGCCGCGACATCGAAGTCCATGTCTTCGCCGACACCCGCCGAGGCGCCATGGTGGTGACCCACCTGATCGTGGACGTGCGCGATGCCATGGGGGCCAATACCGTCAACACCATGGCCGAAGCCGTGGCCGGCCACATCGAGCAGGTCACCGGCGGCAAGGTGCGGCTGCGCATCCTCTCCAACCTGGCCGACCTGCGCCTGGCACGCGCCCGGGTCAAGGTCTCTGCCCAGGTCCTGGGCACGGCGCAGTACAGCGGCGAGGAAGTCATCAACGGCATCGTCGACGCCTATGAATTGGCCGCCGTCGATCCCTACCGGGCCGCCACCCACAACAAGGGCATCATGAACGGCATCGACCCGGTCATCGTCGCCACCGGCAATGACTGGCGCGCCGTGGAGGCCGGCGCGCATGCCTATGCCTGCCGCCAGGGACGCTACACTTCGCTCACCCACTGGGAGATCGCCGCCGATGGCGACCTGGTGGGAACCCTGGAAATCCCCATGCCGGTGGGCCTGGTGGGCGGCGCCACCAAGACCCATCCGGCGGCACGAATGGCCCTGAAGATCCTGCGGGTCGAATCCGCCCAGGAGCTGGCCGAGATCGCGGTGGCCGTCGGCCTGGCGCAGAACATGGCCGCCCTGCGGGCCTTGGCCACCGAGGGCATCCAGCGCGGCCACATGGCGCTGCACGCCCGCAATATCGCCCTGGCGGCCGGTGCCGAGCCCACCGAGATGGACTGGCTGGTGCAACAGATGGTGGCGCGCCACGATGTGCGCGTGGACTATGCGCGCGAACTGCTGGCGCAGCGCCGCCAGGGCTGAGGCTAGCCCCCGATCACGAACCAGACACACGCGCCGCCTCGATGCGGCCGACAAACAACAAGGAGACAAGAGCATGAACCCATCCCTGACCCTGCGCCTGCTGGCCGTGGCCTGTGCCGTGGGCGGCGCCTGCGCCGGCCCGGCGGCGCACGCCCAGATTTCCAATGACGCGGTGCGTATCGGCTTCATCACCGACATGTCCGGCCCCTATGCCGATACCGATGGCACTGGCGGCCTGGAGGCCATCCGCATGGCGGTGGCCGATTACGGCGGCAAGGTGCTGGGCAAACCCATCGAGGTGATCTCGGCGGACCACCAGAACAAGGCCGACATCGCCGCCACCCGCGCCCGCGAGTGGGCCGACGAACGCGGCCTGGACATGCTCATCGGTGGCGTCAACTCGGCCACGGCCCTGTCCATGAACAAGGTCATGGCCGAGAAGCAGCGCGTCTACATCAACATCGGCGCCGGCACCGCCCGCCTGACCAATGAGGAATGCACGCCCTACACCGTCCACTACGAATACGACACCGTGGCCCTGGCCAAGGGTACGGCCAGCGCGGTCATCAAGCAGGGCGGCAAGTCCTGGTTCTTCCTGGTGGCCGACTATGCCTTCGGTCATTCGCTGGCCAACGATACCGGCGCGGTGGTCAAGGCCAGCGGCGGTACCGTGGTCGGGTCCATCAAGCATCCACCGCAGTCCTCCGACCTGTCGTCCTTCCTGTTGCAGGCGCAGGCGTCCAAGGCGCAGATCCTGGGGTTGGCCAATGCAGGCGAGGACACCGTCAATTCGATCAAGGCGGCCAAGGAGTTCGGCATCACCAAGACCATGAAGCTGGTGGGCCTGCTGATGGTGATCAATGACATCCACGCCCTGGGCCTGGCCAATGCAGAGGGCCTGATGATGACCGACAGCTGGTACTGGGACAAGGACGAGGCCTCGCGCAAGTTCGCCGAGCGCTTCTACCAGAAGATGAAGAAGATGCCCAGTACCCACCAGGCCGCCGCCTATTCGGCCACTACCACCTACCTCAAGGCAGTGGAGGTGGCCGGCACCGACGATTCGACCCGGGTCATGGTGCAACTGAAGAAGACCCGCATCGATGACTTCTATAACAAGGGGTATATCCGGGCTGATGGCCGCAATATCCACGATATGTATCTATACCAGGTCAAGTCGCCGGCCGAATCGAAGAAGCCCTGGGATTACCTGAAGTTGCTGGAAACGATCCCGGGTGAACAGGCGTTCACCAGCGTGGCGCAATCCAAGTGCAGCCTGCTCAAACAGTAAGGCCATGAGCGCCCCTGCAGGCTGGAGTACGGCCTGCAGGTTCTGCCACGACATCCCGCAGACGCTGCCTTCCAGCCGGACGCCAGCGCCTGCGCGACCCGGATTGCGCAACGCGTAACCATGCACGTGAACGCGCCCCTCCCTGACCATCCATGCTCTCTTGACGTTGACGTCTTGCCTTACGGGCCACTTGCGCCTACTCTTGCAAGCCCGCCTCATGCACATCAACGCGCATTTCAGTGAATCGCGCTGGATGTGATGTCGCGGCACAATATTGAGCGCGACCATCCGTCAGCCAGGACACAACGCCCTGTCCGCCGGGCAAGTGCGTCAAAAAACGGCAAGAACACTGCATTGCCCATCCCTACGCCAAGGAGCCCCTTTGAGTCAGCCCCGTGCCAGCCAATCCGCCAGTCCCCCTGCCCCGGCAGGCTTTACACGCTACCAGAAGACCGTGGTCGGTCTGCTGGCCTTCCTGCAGTTCGCCGTGATCCTCGACTTCATGCTGATGTCGCCGCTGGGCGCGATGATCATGCCGGCCATGCAGATCACACCCCAGCAGTTCGGCCTGGTGGTCTCGGCCTATGCCTTCAGCGCCGGTGCCTCCGGCTTGCTCACGGCGGGATTTGCCGACCGTTTCGATCGCAAGCGACTGCTGCTGTTCTTCTACAGCGGTTTCGTCATCGGCACCCTGTGGTGCGGTCTGGCGCAGAGCTTCGAAAGCCTGTTGCTGGCCCGCATTGTCACGGGCCTGTTCGGTGGCGTGATCGGTTCGATCGTTCTGGCCATCGCCACCGACCTGTTCGCGCCGCATTTGCGTGGACGCGTCATGGGCATCATCCAGACCTCCTTTGCGGCCAGCCAGGTGCTGGGCATCCCCATCGGCCTGTACCTGTCCAATACCTGGAACTGGCATGTGCCCTTCATTGCGATGGCTGCGCTGGGCCTGGTGGGTGGGCTGGTGGTGAGCTTCAAGTTGCAACCGGTCGACGGCCACCTCAAGCTCAAGCAGGAACATAGCGCCTGGATGCACCTGTACCACACCGTGACCGAGCCGCGCTACCTGACGGCCTTTGCCACCACCGCCCTGCTGATGACCGGTGGCTTCATGCTCATGCCTTTCAGCAGCGCCTACCTGGTCGGCAACCTGGGCATCGATCTGCATCACCTGCCCACCGTCTACCTGGTCACGGGGCTGTGCACCATTGCCTTCGGTCCGCTGATCGGGCGCGCCGCCGACAAGGTCGGCAAGTTCCGGGTATTCGTCTTCGGCGCCACCCTGTCCATCTTGATGGTGCTGATCTATACCCACCTGGGACCGGTCACGGTACCGATGATCATCGTGGTCAATGCGGTGCTGTTCCTGGGCATCTTCTCGCGCATGATCCCGTTCCAGGCACTGGTATCCTCGGTGCCGGGGCCGACCCAGCGTGGCTCCTTCAACGCCATCAGCGCGTCGATCCAGCAATTGTCCGGCGGCGTCGCCTCGGTCATCGCCGGTCATATCGTCACGCTGGCCCCCGATGGTCATCTGGGTAATTTCGACGTCGTCGGTTTCGTCATCGTCGGTACCACGCTGGCTGCATCGCTGCTGGTCTGGCGCCTGGATCGCGATGTCCAGGCGCGCGCGGTCGAGGCCGCCGCCAAGGGTGCCAAGGCAGCTTGAGTCCGCTCAGGACCGCTCCTTGCCGGCATAGTTGGCCAGATTGCGGATGATCTCGCGTCCATTGACGTCGGCGCGGCAATAGTGATCGACCAGCACGCGTACCTCGCCGTCGCTTTGATCGGGCAGGCAATCCGGTTCATCACCGGTCAGCAGCCAGTTCAGGTCGACGGCGAACTCGCGGTGCAGTTGCAGCAGCAACTCGCCGCCCGGCATGGCCTTGCCGGCTTCCAGCCAGCTGATGTGACCGGTCGAGGTATTGAGGCGCTGCCCCAGCTCACGCTGGCTCAGCCCATGGCTGAGCCGGATTTCCTTGAGGCGACCTCCGATTTCTTCACTGAACATCTCGTCTCCTGCTCCCACTGCGTTGCATCTTCTCTCCCAAAGTCCCCCCATCAGGCTGCCGTGATGGCAGCGGGCCTGGCTGCCCCCTGCCCGGCCAGGTAGCTCGACACCGCCATCAACAGCATCTTGCCGCTGGCTGATGCCTGGGCATAGTCCGTGATGAGCGTCTTGATGTGGAACCCGTAGCGTGGAGGCAGATCGGGTTCCTTGCCGCTGAGCAGCCAGTTGATGTTGATGTCGAATTCACGGTGCAGGCAACGCAGGAAACACCGAAGCCTTGGCCACGGCGATGTCAGCGGCATGCACGGCCGCAGCCACGATAGTCAGCAAGGCCAGCGCGTCGCTCACCTTGGGCCCGTGTGACCTGGTCGATGTGACTCACCGCCGCCCAGATCAGCAGGATGACGACGGTCGCCATGGAAATACGCAAAATCCATTGCGCCGATACGAGGGGGTTCTTGACTGTCTTGTTTTTCATATGCAATCCGGATTCGTCC
>JAFAMT010000381.1 GCA_019233085.1 Herbaspirillum sp. | reverse complement strand
TGCGTGGCGCAACGCGTGATTTCGCTGGGGGCCTTGCGCGGCAAACCGGTGGCACCGGCGAAAGCCGCGCCAGCCGGGGCTTGAGCGGGATTTTCTAAGATTAGTTTAGATAACTTTACATAGAGGGAGTTATACCGAAAAACATATCCATTACGCTCAAAAAATCATTAGAAATGTATTGGTAAAGACATTAATGTAGAGCCCGCAAAACAGTTGCTCTGCATGTCATTGAACAGGAATCGCGGCGCTGTTTGGACGAAAACTACAACACGCCATTCCATAACAAACTGGAGACTATAAGCATGAAAATCAAATCGGTATTGACCGGCATTGCGCTCGGCCTGGGTGTGACCCTGATGTCCATCAGCGCGCAAGTGAGCGCGCAAAGCAAGGCACTGGTCGGCGTGGCCATGCCCACCAAGTCCTCGGCCCGCTGGATCGCCGACGGCAACAACATGGTCAAGGTCCTGAAGGAAAAGGGCTACCAGACCGACCTGCAATACGCTGAAGACGACATCCCCAACCAGCTGTCCCAGATCGAGAACATGCTGACCAAGGGCGCCAAGGTGCTGGTGATTGCCGCCATCGACGGCACCACCCTGACCGACGTGCTGCAGAAGGCCGCCGACAAGGGCGTCAAGGTCATCGCCTATGACCGCCTGATCCGCGGTTCCAAGAACGTCGACTACTACGCCACCTTCGACAACTTCCAGGTCGGCGTGCTGCAGGCGCAATCGCTGGAAAAGGCCCTGGGCCTGAAGGACGGCAAGGGTCCGTTCAACATCGAACTGTTCGGCGGTTCCTCGGACGACAACAACGCCTTCTTCTTCTACAACGGCGCCATGTCGGTGCTGAAGCCCTACATCGACAGCGGCAAGCTGGTGGTGCGCTCCAAGCAGATGGGCATGGACAAGGTCGCGACCCTGCGCTGGGATCCGGCTACCGCCCAGGCCCGTATGGATAACCTGCTGTCGGCCTTCTACACCAACGCCAAGGTCAACGCCGTGCTGTCGCCGTATGACGGCCTGTCCATCGGCATCCTGTCCTCGCTGCGTGGCGTAGGCTACGGTTCGCCGCAACAGCCGTTCCCGTACGTCTCCGGTCAGGATGCGGAAGTGCCGTCGGTGAAGTCCATCATCCGCGGCGAGCAGTACTCCACCATCTTCAAGGACACCCGCGAACTGGCCAAGGTCACGGTCGGTATGGTCGATGCGGTGCTGGGTGGCAAGCAGCCCCAGATCAACGACACCAAGACCTATAACAACGGTGTGAAGGTCGTTCCGTCCTACCTGTTGAAGCCGGTCGTGGTCGACAAGTCGAACTGGAAGGAAATCCTGGTCGGCAGCGGCTACTACACCGAAGCCCAACTGAAGTAAGCACCACCCGGGCGGCGTCGATGGCATCTGCTCTGCGCCGCCCGCTGAATCTTTCGCAGCACGCATACACAAGATCAGCATAGTCCCGCCCTGTGCGGGACTAATACTTTCAGGAAGATGCGCTTGCCCACATGCAACGCATACGAGACTTAAAAGTCCGGTTACGTCACTGACGCAAGACCGGCAGAAGAGAGGTCAGCATCATGAGCAACATTCTGGAAATGCGCGGCATCGAGAAGAGTTTCCCGGGTGTGAAGGCGTTGAACAACGTCAACCTGGCGGTGCGCGAAGGCGAGATCCATGCGATTGTCGGCGAGAACGGTGCCGGCAAGTCCACGCTGATGAAGGTGCTCTCGGGCGTGTACCCGCACGGCAGCTACTCGGGTGACATCGTCTACAAGGGTGAGGTGCGTGCCTTCAGGGATATCCGCGACAGCGAACACCTGGGCATCATCATCATCCATCAGGAGCTGGCGCTGGTGCCGCTGCTGTCGGTGATGGAGAACCTGTTCCTGGGCAACGAGCAGGCCAGTGGCGGCGTGATCGACTGGGAGCAGTCTTATGTGCGCGCCAAGGCGCTGCTGGCCAAGGTCGGCCTGAAGGAGTCGCCGCAGACGCTGGTGGGTGACCTGGGCGTGGGCAAGCAGCAATTGATCGAGATCGCCAAGGCGCTCTCCAAGGAAGTCAAGCTGCTGATCCTGGACGAG
>JAFAMT010000251.1 GCA_019233085.1 Herbaspirillum sp. | reverse complement strand
GATCGCCAGCACCAGCAGCGCCAGTGCCACGCCGGGGATGACGATCACCCACGGCTTGAAGAACATGTAGGTCTTGCCCTCGGCCACCATCAGGCCCCAGGACGGTGTGGGCGGCTGCACGCCCAGGCCGAGGAAGGACAGCGTGGCCTCCAGCAGGATAGCGTGGGCCATCTCCAGCGTAGCCACCACGATCAGCGCACCCATGATGTTGGGCAGGATCTCGCGCAGCAGGATGTAGGGGGTGGAAGCGCCGATGGCCTTGGCAGCGGCGATGAACTCGGCATCCCGCAATTGCTGCGTGGCCGAACGCGTGACCACGGCGAAGCGGTCCCACAGCAGCAGCCCCAGCAGGAGGATCACCACCTTCAGCGAACCGCCCACCAGCGAGGCCATCGCCAGCGCCACCAGTACCACCGGCATGGCCAGGCGGGTGGTGATGAGGTAGCTGATGACGGCATCGGTGCGCCCGCCAAAGTAACCGGCCAGCACCCCCAGCGTGGTGCCGATGAGGCCGGAGATCAGCGCGGCAGCGATGCCGATGGTCAGCGAGACGCGCGCCCCGAAGATCAGGCGCGACAGATAATCGCGTCCCAGCTTGTCGGTACCAAGGACGTGCTCCCAGCTGCCCTGCGCCTGCCATACCGGCGGGATCAGGCGCGCCGTCACGTCCTGGTCGAAGGGATCATGCGGGGCCAGCAGCGGGGCGAAGATCGCCGCCAGCACGATCAGTGCGAGTACAAGGGAACCCAGCATCAGGCCGCGATGGCCTAGCAGGCGACGCAGCTTGCGGCGCCAGGCCGGCAGCGGTGGCAAGGCCGCTTGCAGCACAGGTGTGGCGGGCATGGTAGTGGTAGTGGCGGTCATGTCGGCTCCCATGGGCTCAACGGGTACGGATGCGCGGATCGAGCAGCGCATTGATGACATCGGCCAGGAAGGTCAGGCCGATGTAGAACATGGCAATGATCAACACCACCGCCTGCACGACCGGGTAGTCATTGCGCGAGATGGCGTCCCAGGCCAGCTGGCCCAGGCCCTGCATGGAATACACCGATTCGATGACCACCGAGCCCCCCAGCATGAAGCCCAGCTCCACCGCCGCCAGCGCCACCACCGGGATGACGGCATTGCGCAGCGCATGCTTGAACACCACGCGCGACTTGGACAGCCCCTTGGCGCGGGCGGTGCGGATGTAGTCCGATCCCAGCACCTCCAGCATGCCTGAGCGTGTCAGCCGCATCATGGCCGGCATGGCGTAGTAACCCAGCGCCACCGCCGGCAGGATGAAGTGCTGCCAGCTCTCGTTGCCCGCCACCGGCAGCCAGTGCAGCGTGACCGCGAAGATCAGGATCAGCGTCAGCCCGAACCAGAAGCTGGGCATGGCCTGCCCCACCACGGCAAAGAGCAGGGCCATGCGGTCCAGCCAGGTATCGCGGTAGATCGCGGCCAGCACGCCCAGCGGAATGGCCGTCAGGATCGCCAGCAACAGCGCGCTGCCGCCCAGCTTGAAGGTGATCGGCAAGCGCTCGGCGACCATCTCCATGACCGGTCCCTGGAAGTAGAAGGACTTGCCGAAATCCAGCTGTACGGCCCGACCCAGCCAGTCGAGATATTGCGTGGGCAAGGGCCGGTCCAGGCCGAACTGGGTGCGCACCGATTCGACCTGGGCGGCCGTGGCCTCAGGCCCGGCGATGGACACCGCCAGGTCGCCCGACATGTGCAGCAGCGCGAAGCTGACCACGGAAACCGTCAGCGCCACGCACAAGGCGATGACCATGCGGCGCAGGATGTAGATCAACATGGCGACCCTTCCTTGAAGAATATTGCGGGCTTCATCCTTCACCCATCACTTACCGTTCGGACTGCCGGGCTTACTTCCAGGAGGCCTCGTAGAAACGCGGCAACTCATCCGGATAGCCCTGGAAATTGAGCTGGGCGTTGTAGGCGTAGTAGGTCGAGTAGGAGAACATCGGTGCCACGTAGGCCTGCTTGGAAATCAGTTCCTGCGCCTTCGTATAGTTGGCCTTGCGCACCGCCGGATCGATCGAGGTATCGGCCGTCTGCAGGAACTGCTGCAGTTGCGGATCCTTGGAGATATCGTCGGCGCCACCCTTGAAGTAGACACCAGCGAAGGCCGAGGTATCGTTCATCGAGAACGAGCCCCAGGAGTAGAAACTCATCGGCGTCTTGCCGCTGCGGTATTCGTTCTGCAGGGCTGCGAACTTCATGTAGTGCAGGCGGGCGCGGATGCCGACCTTGCGCAGGTCGCCGATGATGGCTTCGGCGATCTCGCGTTCGCGGTAGGCATAGATATCGGTATCGAAGCCGTTCGGATAGCCGGCGGCTGCCAGCAGCTCCTTGGCCTTGGCCGGGTTGTAGTCGAACTTGATGGCGGCATTGCCATCGCAACCGAACTGGGTGCGGAAACAGGCGGTATAGACCGGCTGGCTGCCGCCACGCATCAGGTTCTCGGCATAGCCCTTGCGGTTGATGGCGTGGTTGACGGCCTGGCGCACGCGCACATCCTTGAAGGGCGAATTGGGCGCCGAGGTCCCGGTGGCGTCCAGCGTGATGAAACCGATGCGCATGGTCTCGCCGCTCTGCACGGCCAGCTTGGGATTGGTCTTGAGCGAATCGGCCTGGTCCGGCGGTACGCGCCAGATCCAGTCGATGGCGCCGGTCATCAGCTGCGCGGCGCGCGTCTCGGGATCGGGGATCACCACGAACTTGATGTTGCCGATGGCAGGCTGGCCCTGCGGGCTATCCTTGAAGTACGCGGTGTTCTTGACCAGGGTCACGCCCTGCCCCGGTGTCACGCTGGTGACCTTGTAGGGACCGGTGCCGATGGGGGCCTTGGAGAAGCCCTCCAGACCCACCTTCTTGAAGTAGGCCGCCGGATAGATCGGCAAGGGACCCGCCAGGTATTCCAGCGCCGCCGGGAACGGCCCCTTCAGGTTGATGCGCACCTTGTAGTCGCCGAGCTTGTCCACGCTCTTGATCCAGTCGGTGTTCTGGCGGGTGACGGCTTTGGAGTCGGGCGAGACGGCATAGTTGAAGGTGAAGACGACATCGTCGGCCCCGAACTTGTCGCCGTTCTGGAAAGTGACGCCCTGGCGCAGGTCCAGCACCAGCGCGGTGGGCGACTCCCATTTCCAGGCCGTGGCCAGCTGCGGCTTGTATTCGTTGGTCTTGGGGTCGCGGTAGACCAGCGTATCCCAGATCAGGTGGGCCAGGATCACGCCTTCGCGCAGGTTGTTGTGATACTGGCTGATGTTCTCGACTTCGCTGTCCGAGGCATAGACCAGGGTGTCGTTGGCCTTGTTGGCATGCGCGCCCGTCGCGCACAAGGCCCCCGCCACCAGTACTGCACAGCGCGACCAGCCCACGACGGATTGATGTAGTGCGTTCATTCCAGCCCCTTCGTTCAATTAAGAGAAATGTGAAAAAACAGCGACGTCGAAGGGCATACTAGGCTACGATTTATCGATGCCGCAATCATCAAATTTCTAATCCTGCGTTGCTGAAAAAGGAACGCAGACATGCTGCACCACAATGTATCCACCCCGTCGAAACCCGCATCGCGTCAGGGCCGTGGCCGCCAGAGCAGGTGCAGCAAAACGGCGCAGGCAGATGACGGTGGCATTGCACCAAAGACGTGAAACACGCACCAAATAAACCATGTGAATTTTTTACGCGCGGCGCCGGAAGAGGATGACGCGCCCGTCCCGGATCGAGGCTGAAGATGAAATCGCAGCAACTGCAAGACACCGCCCTGCGCTACTTCCTTGAAGTGGTCCGCTGCGGCTCCATCAGCGAGGCGTCACAGCGCCTGAACGTGGCCAGTTCGGCCATCAGCCGGCAGATCAGCAGTCTTGAGCAGATCCTCGACACGGTCCTGTTCGAGCGTCGTCCGCGCGGCATGGTGCTCTCGGCGGGCGGCGAGATGCTGGCCGCACACGCGCGCAAGATGGCGCTGGAGGCCGACCGCGTGGTGGCCGACCTGCAAGCCCTGAAAGGCTTGCGCAGCGGCCGGGTCAGGCTGTCGGCCTCGGAGGGCTTTGCCATCGATTTCCTGCCGCGCGTGATCAATGGCTTCCAGAAAAAATATCCGGGTTTCGTGTTCCAGCTCTTCGTCGGCGCGCCGGCCGTGGTCTCGCGCCAGGTCCGCGAAGGCAATGCCGACATCGGCCTGACCTTCGCGCGCCTGCCCGAGCCGGAGATCAAGGTGGTCCACCGCCAGCCCGGCCCGATTGCGCTGGTGATGCGCAACGAGCATCCGCTGGCGCGCTTCCGCCAGGTGTCGCTGTCGCAGCTCAAGCCCTACCCGATGGCCCTGCCCGACCCCACCACGACGCTGCGGCAATTGTTCGACAT
>JAFAMT010000117.1 GCA_019233085.1 Herbaspirillum sp. | reverse complement strand
GGAGTTCTTCGGCGCCGCCCCCGGGGCCTATACCGGTGCCGAGCGCAAGGGGCGCAAGGGCAAGTTCGAGCTGGCCGATGGCGGCACCCTGTTCCTCGATGAAATCGGCGACATGCCGCTGATCCTGCAGAGCAAGCTGCTGCGTGCCATCCAGGAGCAGGAGATCGAGCCGATCGGCTCCAACCGCATCATCCGGGTCGACGTGCGCATCATCGCCGCCACCTCGGCGGACCTGCCGGCACTGGTGGAGGCGGGGAAGTTCCGGGCCGACCTGTATTACCGGCTCAATGTGCTACCCATCGCGCTGCCGCCATTGCGGGAGCGCCAGCTTGACCTGCTGCCGCTGGTCTATTCGCTGCTGGACGAGATCTGCTCCCGCACCGAGCGCCATGTTCCCATCCTGACCCAGGCCGCCCTGCAACTGCTGGGGCAATATCACTGGCCCGGCAATGTGCGCCAGCTACGCAATGTGCTTGAACGGATGGTGGTCACGCAGGAGGGCAGAGAGGTCGACGAAGACCGGATCGCCTTCCTGCTGGGTATCAGCCTGCCGTCCGCGCCGCCGGCGGCAGCACAGGCGGCAGCAACAGCGGCGGCGGGCGAGGAAGCGGTATCAACTACCGATGCGCTGGGCTATGCCGATGCCATGGCCCGGTTCGAAGCGCAGTACCTGGCCATGGCACTGGGCCAGCATGCCGGCAACGTGGCCAGCGCAGCGGCCAGTGTCGGACTGAGCCGCGCGGCTTTCTACAAGAAGCTGAGCGCGCACAAAGGGGCTGGACTCATCAATGCGCAGAATCAGTGGGCGGGTGGGTGAGGTGAGGCGGCGCCGGCAGCCTGTACACGCCTATTTGGACCGGTTGATGACCGCCACCATGTAATCGTTGAGATCGCGGAAATCCTTGACGGACCAGGCATGGGGCGGCAGCTTGTAGCCGTTTTCCTTCAAGGTACGGGGGATGAGGTCGCCATTGGGGCGCAGGATGACGGAGGACACGATCACCCCCGGGTACTCCGCCAGGCGCCGCCGGAAGGCCGGCGTGGTCAGGTCCGGGGTGGGCGGGTCGCTCTTGCGCGCCAGCGGGCCTGTTCCTTTGATATCGGCCCCGTGGCACATGGCGCAACGTCCCATGAAGAGCGCCTCGCCGTTGCCGGCCTGCGCCGTGGACAGCGGCGTGATGATTGCAGCGGCCACTATTAGCGGCAGAAACAACGGCAGAAGCCGCTTTCCTGTATTCATTCCCTGACCTCCTATTGTCTTGATCTTCTTCGACCGGATACGCCCTGCGGTCGGCTGGACGGGCATTATCGCTCAAGGTGGCGGCCGCCTGGTGGCCGTTGGCAGGCTCAGGAGGGCCTTCGATGCAGAATGAGGACGCCAGGTGGGATGTCGAGAGTCTCGCCACCGCGCGCACTTAAAAGAACAATATTGTTGTTTTATGAGCAGTTGGATAGAGAAAACAATATAAAGGAGTAATATTGCTCTCTTGTTCGATGTGATGCAGAGCCTCATGCTTAAAAAGTTAAAATTGCTCTGTTAGCTGAGTCCTGCGGTGACAGGATCTGAGCATAATGGCGTGAAATCGCACGATTAAGGGCAAGCCATGAAGGTGAAATCTTTCGAAGAATTGGGCGCAATACTGCGGGCAGTTCGGGTAGGGCTCAATGTCCCGCTCGCTGATCTGGCCGAGACCTTGCAGACATCGCAGACGCTGCTGCGCCGACAGGAGCAAGGGCATAGCACGGTCGCCTTGCAGAAGCTGTTTGCAACGATGCGGGAACTTGGCATCGAGCTGCACTTGTCACTTCCGCCATCGATTTCGGAAAAGTCGGTGAAGTTCGATGAAACTGCCCGGAAGAAGCGTGCCCGTCCATGAATCGCACCCTCCACGCCTATATCGACGATGCCTTCGTAGGCAGCCTCTCGGAAAACACCGGGGTTTGGTCATTTCAATATGACCAACAGTGGGTGCAGGGCGGGTACGCGCTTTCTCCGGGCCTTCCATTAAATCCGGCGCGCCACGAGGACACCGGCACTTACCGCCCTGTCCAATGGTTCTTTGATAACTTGTTACCGGAAGATGCAGCCCGTCAGCAACTGGTGGCGTCCATGGACAATAGCGCGGCGCTCACGGATGCCTGGGCGCTGCTAGCGCATTTCGGCGCAGAGTCGGCGGGCGCCCTGACCTTGCTGGAACCCGGGAAGTCCCTTCCCGAGGCGGGCCTGGTTGAACTGACCGACGATGCGCTCAATGCGCGCATCGACGCGATGCCGCGACAAGCCCTCGCGGCGAAAGCACCCAAGAAGATGTCCTTGGCCGGCGCACAGCAAAAGCTCCCGGTAGTGATGCTGGACGGCAAACTCTACGAGCCGACAGGCTCGCGTGCCTCTACCCACATTCTCAAGCCGGACTCACTGAACGAATACTTTCCCGATAGCGCGGTCAATGAGTGGTTCACAGCCAGATTGGCACAACGCATGGGGCTTCCCGTACCGGAAGTGAGCCTGAAATATGTGCCGTCACCGGTCTACATCATCCAGCGATTCGATCGCCAGCAACTGGGTGAGCAGGTCGTCCGGCTCCACACCCTGGATGCACTGCAATTGCTCAGCCTGGCCGCGTACCTGAAATATGATCAATCAGGCATTAAGGCCCTGACCGACGTACTTGAAAAGTGTCGAACCGTGAACCCGGCCCGTGCTGCACTGTTTCGCTGGACCCTCTTCAATATCCTGACCGGAAACAGCGATGCGCATCTGAAGAACATTTCCTTGATTGCCGATGCACACGGATACGAACTGGCGCCTCACTATGACATGGTCAGCATCGAGGCATGGTCGCGTCCAGAGTTATTGGGGGCAGGAGAAGACATATGGCCGGATCGCCCGATGTCTTTCCCCATTGGCGATGCGAAGCGTTATGGCGAGCTGAGCAAGGCGCACCTGCAGCAGTTTGCGCGAGACCTCGGCTTGGGTGAACGTTTCTTTAACCGGGAATTTGCCAGAATGGTGGGCGGTATCGAAGCTGCAGCCGTCGCGTTGATTGCCGAGTACGAGGCCAGAACTGATGTGCCCCCACATCTTCGTGCTTCGCAGCTGCGCATGTTGAGGGCGATTCAGCATATCCCGTTGACGACCATGGTTAAACAACTCGGGGGATAAAGATCTGATCGATCTGATCGCACCGCAATCGCCAGTTCTCTGAAGATGTTAATAATTGTATTTTTGGCATCGAATCAGGTTCCCAGCCCCATGCATGGTAAATTACGGAGTCCGGACCGGCTCATGGTGTCCGGGCCCCTCGACAACCCCCATAGGAACCCTAGTTGGAAAACATCTTGCTGATCGTCGTGGCCTTCTTCCTGGTCGCGTTGAACGGTTTTTTCGTTGCAGCAGAATTCAGTCTGGTCAAGTTGCGCCAAACGCGCATCCGGGCCATCGCAAAGACCCAGGGCTTGCGCGGCCGTATCCTGGCGGTGGTCCACAACCAGCTCGACGCCTATCTCTCCGCCTGCCAACTGGGCATCACCCTGGCCTCGCTGGGCCTGGGCTGGATCGGTGAACCCGCCTTCGCCCGCTTGCTGGAGCCGCTCTTTGCGCTCCTGGGCGTGAGCAACCAGGAACTGATCCACGGCGTCTCCTTCGTCTTCGCCTTCCTGGTCATCTCCTTCCTGCACATCGTCGCCGGTGAACTGGCCCCCAAGTCCATGGCCATCCGCAGCCCCGAAAAACTGGGCCTCTGGTGCGCCCTGCCGCTGTATGGTTTCTACTGGGGCATGTATCCGTTGATCTGGGTACTCAACGCCAGCTCCAACTGGCTCCTGCGCGTGGCCGGCCTGGGTGCGGCGCATGGGCATGACGCCCACTACTCCTCCGAAGAGTTGAAGCTCATCCTGCGTGCCGGCAACAAGAGCGGCAAGAACGGCAAGTTCACCCGCGACGAATGGAATGTGCTGGCGCAAAGCCTGAACTTTGCCGAGATGGACGTGGCCGACATCATGCGTCCGGCCAGCGAGATCGTGGCCCTGGGCGACGACAAGACCCTGCAGGAAAACCTGGACATCATCTACCGCAACCGCTTTTCGCGCTATCCCTACTTCGACGCCGAGCGCGAGCAGGTGCTGGGCCTGGTGCACCTGAAGGATGTGTTCCTGGCGCAGCAGGATGGCAAGGCCATCGTCAACCTGAAGGATTACCTGCGCCCGGTGCAGTACATCTCGCCGGCGCTGCCGGCACTGGACCTGCTGCGTCGCTTCCGCACCGGCACCCCGCACTTCGCCATCATCGGCCGCAAGGGTCAGTCGCCGGATGGCTTCATCACGCTGGACAACATCCTGAGCCTGCTGGTGGGCGAGATCCGCGACGAGTTCCGCCACAACACCGGCGAATGGACCCGCCAGGACGACGGCACCCTGCTGGGCAAGGGCAGCCTGCCCATCGTCACGCTGGAGAACATGCTGGGCATCGACATCGAGTACGACGACAGCATCGACTCCGTCGGCGGCCTGGTCATGGAAAAACTCGGCGACCTGCCCAAGGAAGGCCAGAAGATCGAGTTCCCGGCCTTCGATGTGGTCATCAAGCGCATGTCGGGGCCGAAGATCGTGCTGGTGAAGGTGTATCCGAAGCTGTTGGACCTGCGCGAGTAGCAGGTAGGGAGAGTCCTGGATCGCCCAGGTGGAAGCCATCGAAGCGGTCTCATGCAGATCGGCAGGTGCAGTTGATGTCACCGGTTTCGATGACGGGATGTTGCAGATGCCGGCCTCCTGATGCCATTTGATGCCCTTTTGACGCCACTTGATGGCTCAACAGGACCGTTCATTCCTGAACGGCATTCCGTTCCTTTCTGCGCTCCCTGTTCTCGGCCAGGAACTTGGTGGTGGAAATCAGCAAGGCCTGGGTATGTTCGTCGGCGCGCCGATAATTGTTCACCAGCGCGTCGATTTCGCACTTGAGTTGGCTGGCGGGTTTGGTATTGCCCTGACCACTGAGCAGCCAGTTGATATCGATGCCGAAGCGCACACGCATGCTGCGCAGCAGCTTGCTGCCGGGCACGCAGCGGCCGCGTTCGATCTGGCAGATGTGGTTGGGCGCGGTCATCAGTGCATTGGCGAAATTGCACTGGCTGATGCCCAGTTCCAGGCGGGCCGATCGCAGGCGCTGGCCGATGGATTGCTTGCTTGCATTCATGTTCATGTCGATGCCTTGTTCTGGTTGGACGGGGATCCCTCCCTGCACCGTGTTCTCCTGCAGC
>JAFAMT010000026.1 GCA_019233085.1 Herbaspirillum sp. | reverse complement strand
TACAGCATCTCGAAGGTATCGCGGGCGCTGTGGCCGATGGCCAGCACCACGTGGTCGGCTTCGATCTGCTCGCCCGAGGCCAGGGTCAGGCCGCGGATCTGGCCGTCTTCGATCAGCACATCCTCGACGCGCTGCTCGAAGCGGAATTCACCACCCAGCTTCTCGATCTTGTCGCGCATCAGCTGGATCATCTTGACCAGGCGGAAGGTGCCGATGTGGGGCTTGCTGACGTACATGATTTCCGGCGGCGCGTCGGCGGCGACGAATTCGGTCAGCACCTTGCGGCCATAGTGCTTGGGATCCTTGACCTGGCTGTAGAGCTTGCCGTCGGAGAAGGTACCGGCCCCGCCTTCACCGAACTGCACATTGGATTCGGGCTTGAGCTCGCGCTGGCGCCACAGGCCCCAGGTGTCCTTGGTGCGCTCGCGCACGGTCTTGCCGCGTTCCAGGATGATCGGGTTGAAGCCCATCTCGGCCAGGATCAGCGCAGCGAACAGGCCGCAAGGGCCGAAGCCGATCACTACCGGACGCTTCTTCAGGCCCGCCGGGGCGCGGGTGACGAAGTGATAGGAGGTGTCGGGCGTGGGTGCGACATTGGTCTTCTTCGCATTGCGCTGCTGCACCGCCGCTTCATCCTTCAACTCGACATCGATGGTGTAGTTCAGGGTGATGGCAGACTTCTTGCGGGCATCGTAGCTGCGGCGAAACAGCGTGAAGGACACCAGCTCATCGGCCTGGATGCCGAGACGGTCGAGAATGGCGGCGTTCAGTTCTGCTTCCGTATGGTTCAACGGAAGGCTTAGCTCAGAGATGCGCAACATGTGCGGGGACTTTCAACAAGACTGGGATGCAGGAGGTGGCGCAGGCGGCCTGGCGCGTGCCATGCGGCGGGCTGCGCGAAAGGCGACATTCTACTCCAGCCCTGTGGCTCGACCCAACCCGGCCCGGCCCGGCGCCGGTTGCGCGCATGAGACAGGCCGCCGGGCGGGCCATCAAACAAGTTGCATAACGCAATCATCTGGCGTTAATCTGGCGGGCAACTGCTTGCACATCGCAACCATCAAGGACCGACCATGGACTACACCGACCCGCAGCTGCCCCCGCGTGAACAGACCATCCGCCAGTTGCGCGAGCTCTCGCGCAAGCTGGTGCGCGAGCTGGGCTTCATGCGCAGCACCCTGGCTGGCAGCGACCTGGCCCCCTCGGCGGTGCACGCCATCATCGAGATCTGCCAGGCCCCCGGCATCCAGGCGCGCGACCTGGGCGAGATCCTGTGCCTGGACAAGTCCAACACCAGCCGCCAGGTGGCCAAGCTGGAAGCGTTGGGCCTGCTGCAACGTACCCCCGTCCCCGGCGACGGCCGCGCCTGGGGCCTGTCGCTGACCGAGGCCGGACAGGGCTTGCGCAAGAAGATCGACAAGTTCGCCACCGACCAGGTCTCGGCGGCGCTGCGGCGGCTGGTGCCGGAAGACCAGCAAGGCCTGGTGCGCGCGCTGGCGCTGTATGCGGAGGCGCTCTCGCGGGACAACCCCAACCAGGTGCCGCGTCGCGAGAGCACGGCGGCCGAGGCACTGGTGCTGGGCTACCAGCCTGGCTGCATCGGCGACATCGCCAGCCTGCATGCACGCTACTACGCCCAGGCATCGGGCTTTGGCGTGTTCTTCGAACACAAGGTGGGCAGCGAACTGGGGGCCTTCGTCCAGGGCTTGCCGGCGGCCGGCAAGCAGGTCTGGCTGCATATGGAACAGGGGCGCACGCTGGCCTCGATCGTCATCGATGGCGACCTGGAGAGCGGGCAGGCCCACCTGCGCTGGTTCATCGTCGACGACAGCTTGCGCGGCAGCGGGGTCGGACGGCGCCTGCTGCAGGCGGCCATGGACTTCGTCGATGAGCACCGGCTGGCGTGTTACCTGTGGACCTTCCAGGGGCTGGACGCGGCGCGCCATCTTTACCTAGATGCCGGCTTCACGCTGGCCGAGCAAGCCCCGGGCGAACAATGGGGCAGCCGCGTGGTGGAACAGCGCTACGTGCGCACGGCGCGGACCTGAGCCACGCCGAGGGCCACGGCCAACGTATCAGTCTGCCCGGAATTGTTACCAGTCAGCACCGAGGGCGCGCCTGCCCCCCGCCCTGGCGCGGCCTGGCAGCAGGCATGACGGTTTGCGCCGGGCACCGGACGACACATCCGGACACAGAAAATTACAGTCTTAAAGCAGGGCCACTCCTACATTGGATTCACGGCACGAGGGACATGACGGAACCGACAGCCCGTCCCGGATGCCGCGCTTCATCCATTGCCAACTGCAGGAGTACACGATGAAAACCACAACGACACGCCTTGCCTTCGCCTTCCTGACCACCCTTGTCGCCGTCGGCGCCACTATCGCCATGGCCCCCGCTGCCCAGGCGCAGGTGGTCGGCGTCGACGTGCGCATCGGCAATGCCCCGCCGCCGCCACGTTATGAAGTCGCACCGCCGCCGCGCCACGGTTATGTCTGGGCACCCGGCTACTGGGCCTGGGATGGCCACCGCCACGTCTGGGCCGCCGGCCATTGGGAACACCTGCATCGCGGCTATGCCCGCTATGAGCCGGCCCACTGGCAGCCCGGTCCCGGGGGCGGCTGGTACTTCGTCCCGGGTCACTGGGTGCGTTAAGCCTGTGCGCTGAAGCGGCCCGGATCCAGGGCCGCCACCAACTCGCGTGGCAAGGGCAAGGGTTCGCGCTCCAGCATGGCCGCCAGCAGCTCGGCCATGAGCGGAGCCCAGATCAGGCCACGCGAGGCATAGCCCAGGACGCCGTAGGCCGCTTCCGCGCCCGGCAAGGCGCCCACCAGCGGCAGGCGATCCGGCGCAATGCAGCGCTGGCCGACACGGCCACCGAGTTGCGCATCATCGGCGCCGGGCAAGGCCACCCGCTGGTCGATCTGCGGCAGCATGTGGCGCAAACGTTCGAGGTTTTCGGCATGGCTGGCGGCGCGCAGGGCGGGATCATCATCGCGGTCGTAGCTGGCGCCCATGCAGACCAGGCCATCGTAGGGCCGGGTCAGGTAGCCATCGCCGCACAGCGCATAGGGCAATGAAGGGAAATCCGCTGCCGGCAGGTGGGTGACCTGGCCGCGCACGGCAGACAGAGGCAGGTCCACACCCGGCAGCAAGCGGCGCGCCTGGGTGCCGGCGGCCAGCACCAGCACTGGTGCCTGGGCGATCACCCGGCCGGCGTCGTCGATGGCCTGCCATTGGCCGTCTTGCCGATGCAGGCTGGCCACTGCGCGGTTGAAGTGGCTCTGCACGCCACCCCGCGCCTGCGCCTCGGTCAGCAGGCGGCGGCACACCGAGGGCGGATTGAGCCAGCCCGCCTCAGGGAAGAAATACCCTCCCCCCATGGTCGCCATGCCCAGTGCAGCGGCCGTCTCTTCAGCTGACATCCAGCGGGCATAGCGCGCCGGGTAGTGCCATTCCTGCGCGCCCTGCTCGAAGGACAGCGCCTGCTTGGCGTCACGCCCGAATTGCAGGATGCCGCAACATTCGCCGATGATGGCCGCGCCCTCCTCCACCCCCACCCCGCCCAGGGCTTGCCAGCGCTGGGACGCGAACAGGAAGGCCGCCCGGGTCAACCGGGCCAGCGGACTTTCATCCCGTGCCAGCGCCGGCATGAACAGGCCGCCATGGTTGCCCGAGGCACGCGTAGCCACCTGCGGGCCGGCATCGACCAGGTCGATGCGCCAGCCGCGCGCGGCGAGTCGTTCGGTGATGGCGGTGCCGGCCAGCCCGGCGCCGATCACCAGCGCATGACGGGCATGCTGCGGACGACGCTGCAAGGGCGTGTCGGCTGCCGCCACGTGCGAGGGCGGGCGTGCCCAGGCGGGGGCATAGCGCAGGGCCAGTGCCCCGTCCAGCTCCGCCCCGGCAAACCCGACCTGGCGCATCGCGGCCACCAGCGCATCCTGACCGGCTCCCCCCCACACCAGCGCACGCGCACCGGTCCAGGCCAGCCGCGCCAGGCGCTTGCAGGCGTGGGCATGCCAGGCGGGTGCGGCGGGATCGTAGCTGGTCGCGTCGGCGTGCAGGTAGAACAGGTCGACCGGGGCTTCCAGGCGGGCCAGTTCTTCTTCCAGGCCGCCCCATACCAGGGTCAGCGTGATACGGCCTTCATCGAGCAAGATCCGGTGCGTGCCCGGCATGGCCAGCGGCCAGGCGGCGCGCAGGGCCTGTGCATAACTCAAGTCCTCATCCTGGTCATGCAAGGCCTCCGGGGCCGGGGGATGCGGCAGGATCGCGACGTAGTGCAGGCGCTGTGCCCCGCCCTGCCCGCGCATTGCGGCAAAGGCACGCCAGGTGGCAAAGAAGGCCTGGCCCAGGCCGAAGTGCAGATCCAGTACGGTGGCGCTGTGCTGTGCGCGCAGGCAGTCCTGCAGGCCGCTGGCCGGAGACGCCAGTACACGGGCAAGCTCAGCGGGGGCGGCATCGGCGCGCCAGGCGGCCAGCAATTCCGGGGAGGCAAGTTGGAGGGGACGGGCAGGCATCTTCTGGGCGCAGGCAGTGGCAAGGGTCGATCAAGGCCGCCATTTTACGCCGCCACCCCAGGCAGGCTTTGCGGCTTGACAAAGATACATCGCAACAATAATCTGCATACAGAACACGAAAAGCCATGTAGTCCTTCCGTCCCCTGTTTTTTGCCCGCCCTTTCCCATGTACAAGATCGACGCCCCCACGCAGCTTATCGAACAGGTCTACCAGGCCATCCTGGATGCCATCTGCACCGGCGCCCTGGCGCCCAATGCCAAGATCACCCAGGAGGGCCTGGCCGAGCAGCTGGGTGTATCGCGCCAGCCCATCCTGCAGGCCTTCCAGATCCTCAAGCGCGAGGGCTTCATCGAGGATGCCGGACGCAAGGGGGTGATGGTGAGCGCACTCGATCCGCAGCGCCTGATGCAGCTCTACCAGGTGCGTGCGGTGCTCGATGGACTGGCCGCGCGGACCAGTGCCGAACGCTGGCGCCATGACGCCGGGCTGCGTGCCGCCGGCCAGCGCGAGGGGCTGGCGCTGGTGGCTGCCGGGCGCGCCCTGGCCGACATGAGCGACCTGTCGGCGCGCATCCGGGCCGACATGGATTTCCACCAGTTCATCTATCGCAGCTGCGGCAATCCCATGGTGGGCGAGACCACGGCCCTGCACTGGCAACACATCCGTCGTGCCATGGGGGCGATCCTGTCCTCGGACGTGCGCTCGCATGTCGCGGTGTGGGATGAACACGCGGCGATCCTGCAGGCCATGCTGGAGGGCCGCGCCGCCGTGGCCGACAAGCTGGCGCGCCAGCATGCCGAGAGCGCGGCCGAGCACCTGGCCCAGGTGCTGACCGGCGACCACTACGCCGGCAAGAGAAAGCAGGCCTGAGCGCCCGCTTCCAGACAGCCTCCCGCACACAGACCCTCAGGGCGCAGCCTGTCTGCGCAGCGCCATGCTCGCCATCTTCAATATCGTCTTCCCGATCTTTTCGCTGATCTTCCTGGGCTGGGGCTGCCGCAAGCGCAACATCCTCTCGGCAGGCGCGGCCAGCGAGCTGAACCGCTTCGTGATCTGGCTGGCCTTGCCGGCGCTGCTGTTCGATTCGATGTCGCGCCTCACCGCGGCAGACTTCGCCAACCTGCGCTTCATCGCCGTCTTCGGCATCGGCGTGGTGGTGGTGTTCCTGCTGACAGCCTGGCTGCGCACGCGCCAGCGGGCTGCTGCGCCCGATGTGGTCATCGACAGCCTGGGCAGTTCCTATGCCAACGTCGGCTTCATCGGCATTCCGCTGTGCTATCTGGCCTTCGGCCACGATGGCATGCCGCCCTCGGTGATCGCCATGGTGATGACGGCCTGCCTGCTCTTCGCCGTAGCCATCGTGCTGCTGGAAACCTGTCTGCATGCCCAGGCCGGGCTGGGCCAGACGGTCGCCAAGGTGACGCGTTCGCTGCTGCGCAACCCCATCATGATCGCGCCGGTGGCCGGGATCGCGGTAGCGCTCTCGGGCGTGCACATCCCCAGCGGCGTGCAGCAATTGTTCAAGATCCTCGGGGGCGCGGCCAGCCCCTGCGCACTGGTGTCGCTGGGCCTGTTCCTGGCGCAGCCGGTGGCGCAGCGCACGCAGCAGGTCTCGGTGTGGCTGCTGGTGGGCTTCAAGCTGCTGCTGCAACCGGCCGTCACGGCCGTGCTGGCCTACTGGATACTGCCGCTGCCGCGCGTGTGGGCCGACAGTGCCGTGCTGCTGGCGGCCATGCCCATCGGCACGGGGCCCTTCATGCTGGCCGAGCTGTACCAGCGCGAGGTCACGGTGATGTCGCGCGCCATCCTGATCTCGACCACGCTGTCGCTGCCCACCATCGCCCTGATCCTGGCCTGGATCGCCCACCACTGACATTCCCGCGCCCATGAAAAAGGCCGCAACGGCGATGCCGTGCGGCCCAGATGTGGTCACTGTCGTGCTTACAGCATGACACGGTCCTGTCGCAGGATCTGCTCGAACTTGTCGGCCGGCACCGGCGGACTGAAGAGATAACCCTGGATCTCGTCGCAACCATAGTGACGCAGGTAATCGAGCTGCTCGTCGGTCTCCACGCCTTCTGCGATGACGCGCAGTTTCAGGTGGCGCGCCAACGAGATGATGGAGGCGGTGATGGCTGCATCGTCGGCATCGATGGTGATGTCGCGCACGAAGGAACGGTCGATCTTGAGCACGTCGATGGGGAAGCGCTTGAGGTAGGCCAGCGAGGAATAGCCGGTGCCGAAATCGTCGATGGACAGGCGCACCCCCAGCTTCTTCAGGCCCGCCAGGATGCCGATGGCGTGCTCGACGTCGGTCATCATCAGGCTCTCGGTCAACTCCAGTTCCAGCGAGGCGGCCGGCAGGCCGGTTTCGCTCAGCACGTCGGCGATGGAGGAGACCAGGTCCTTCTGCAGGAACTGCCCCACCGACAGGTTCACCGACACGCTGATGTCATCGAAGCCGGCCAGTTGCCACTGGCGACATTGCGTGCAAGCCGCGCGCACCACCCAGGCGCCGATGGGCAGGATCAGGCCGGTCTCTTCGGCCAGGCCGATGAAGCGCGCCGGCGAGACCATGCCCAGTTGCGGATGCTGCCAGCGGATCAGCGCTTCGCTGCCGATGACACGGCCCGAGGCCAGGTCGACCTTGGGCTGGTAGTGCAGCAGGAACTCGCCGTGATCGAGCGCATTGCGCAGGTCGCCCTCGATGCGCAGGCGCTCCAGGGCCTGCTCGTTCATGGCCGGGGTATAGAACTGGAAATTGTTGCGACCGGTCTGCTTGCCGCGATACATGGCGATGTCGGCATGCTTGATCAGGGTCTCGCCGTCGGTGCCATCGTTGGGGTAGCAGGCCACGCCCAGGCTGCAGGTCATGAACAGGGTATGTCCGCCCAGGGTCACGGGGGCGGCCACCGCATCCATGATGCGTTGCAGGCTGCGGGTATCGAGGGAGAGATCGTCCTGCTCGGGCAGGATCATGATGAATTCGTCACCACCCAAGCGCGCCACCGAATCGGCCTCGCGCACGGCCGCGCGCAGGCGTCCGGCCACGGTGCGCAGCAAGGTGTCGCCGGCCTTGTGGCCCAGCGTGTCGTTGACGAACTTGAAGCGGTCCAGGTCCACGAACACCACCCACAGCGCCTGCTTCTGGCGCTCGGCCGCGCCGATGGCCTGCTCCAGGTGATGGCGCAGCATGTGGCGATTGATCAGGCCGGTGAGCGTGTCGCGGCTGGCCTGGAACTCCAGCTCGGCCTCGTAGCGCTTCATGGAGGTGATGTCGTAGAGCGCCGCCACGAAGTGGGTGACCACGCCGCTCTCGTCACGCACCGGGGCGATGTAGAAATCGTTCCACAGCTCCGAGCCATCCTTGTGGTAGTTGCGCAGGACCACGTTGTGCTCGCGCTGTTCGCGCATGGCGATCCAGACGGTCTCGAAGCCCTCGGGATCGCTGTCCCGGCCCTCCAGGAAACGGATGCTCTTGCCTACCGCCTCGGCGGCGCTATAGCCGGTGATGCGGGCGAAGGCCGGGTTGACGTATTCGATGGCGTAGTCGGGTTGCTGGGCCGAGAGGATCAGGATGGCATTGGCGCTGGCCTCGATGGCCTGGTGGCGCAGCCGCAGGGCGCGTTCGGCCACGCGGCGCGCCTTGATGTCGTCCGACAGCAGGGCATTGGCGGTGCGCAGCTCGGCGGTCTTGACCTCCACCAGTTGCTGCACGCGCGCCGAGCGCATCGACAGGGCGCGCATGTAGGCCGCCCCCAGCAGCGAGGCGATCACGCCCACCAGCAGGATCAGCAGCGACCCATAGTGGTCGGAGAACAGCGAGCGCGGCGGGATGCTGATCTCCACATGCCAGGTCTGGCCGGCGATGTCGAAGCTGGTCAGGGTCTTGGAGGGATGGCGGAACAGGCTGCCCGGCTTGAGGATCTGGTCCACCCATTGGGCTTCCTGGGCCGCGCCGTCGTGGCGATAGACCAGGCTGCTGTCATCGGCCTTCGGGCCGACGTAGATACGCAAGCCGATCTCTTGGTCGGCCATCAGGCCGGCGCCGTCGAGGATCTTCTGCACCAGGCTGCCCAGTTCCAGCACGGCGGTGGTATCGCCCACCAGCACGGCGCGCCGCGCAGCCAGGTCGGTGGGTTGCACGCCACCCCGGTAGACCGGCTGGATCACCAGCAGGCCGCGCTCATCCGGCGCGAACTGCACCAGCCGCGTGGGCAGGGTCGAGGCCGGGCGGCCGCTGGCTATGGCCGCCGAGAGCGCCGTCATGATCGTGGTGTTGTGCGACACATCCAGCCCCAGCGCAGCCTCGTTGCCGGCCGTGGGCTCGATGAAGTCGACCACCAGGTAGGAAGGCTGCTGCGGTGCGCGCTGGGCGCGGCCATCGACCATGGTGGTGATCTGGAAGTCGGGGACGGTGCCCTGGCGCAGGGCCTCGAAGACCAGGCGGTCCTCATCCGGCACGAAGCGCTGCACGCTGAAGGCGCGCACATAGGGATAGCGCTCCAGCAGGGGCCGCGTGAAACTCTCGAACTGCTCGCGGCTGGGATCGCCCACGGTGGCATAGAAATGGTTCACCACCGCCTGCACCTGGACCGCCTCCTCCAGTCCCCGCTGGATGGTGAAGGCACGCAAGCCGGCCCGACGCTCGAAGTCCAGGCTTACCGCATCTTCTTCCAGGTGGCTGGTGGCGACGAAGACCGTCACGGTGGCGCACAGTCCCAGCACCAAGGTGAGCGATGCCGACAACGTTGCCCCCAGCTTGTTGATCACACGCTGCATAAACGAATCGTTTTTCCCTATGAGAGGCCGATCATAATCCGGCTCATCCCTCGTTATCGGCCTGGCTGGAGATATTTTTACTCAACGGAGAAGAAAAATCCGTACCGTCGCACTCAAAGATTTCCAACAAGAAATACCCTGCACCACCGGCTGGCCTCAGTAAGCCGCGCTGTCGCGCGCCTTCTGTTGCTCGCGCGCTTCGCGCTCGATAGCCTGGGCCTGCATGAAGGCATCGAAGGAGCGTGCGATGGTGGCCTCTTCGATGTCGCGGGTGATGAAGACGATGCGGCTGCGGCGATCTTCCGACGGCCAGGCCGGCAGCGTGGCGGTGGGATGGAAGATATGCTGCACGCCGTGGATCACGGTGGGCAAGGGTTCGCCCTTGAGGTTGAGGATGCCCTTGATGCGCAGGATGTTGGGGCCCTTGAAACCGACCAGCAGACTCAGCCATTCATCGAAGAGCACCGGGTCAATGGGCTCGTCGAAGGTAAAGCAGAAGGCGCGGATGTGATCGTCGTGGCGATTGACGTCATGCGCGTGGTCATCGTGGTCATCGTGGTCATGATGATCGTGATGACCATGGCCGTGATGGTGGCCATGGTGATGATGATGGTGCTCATGCGCGGCCTTCTCGGCAAAGGCTTCCTCGTTGAGCCAGCGGGCCACGTCGGGCATCTTCTCGCCGGGCTTGAACAAACCCGCATCGAGCAACTCGGCGGCGGCGATCTGGCCCACCTGGGGCTGCAGCTGGCGCGCGCCCGGATTGAGCGTGCGCAGGCGCGCCTGCAAGGCGGCCGGGGTGGCGCCATCGGCCAGGTCGGTCTTGGTCAGCAGCAGGCGATCAGCCACTGCGGCCTGTTGCACCGCCTCGACATGGTTGTCCAGCGTGGACATGCCGTTGACGGCATCGACGGTGACGATGACGCCATCGAGGCGATAGCGCGCCGAGATGAACGGGTCGGTCATCAGCGTATGCAGGATGGGCGTGGGCGAGGCCAGGCCGGTGGTCTCGATGACCACGCGGTTGAAGCGCCGCTGGCCGCCTTCGGCGAAGCGCCAGGTGATGTCCTTCAGGGTCTTCTTGAGATCGCCACGGATGGTGCAGCACAGGCAGCCGCTGCTCATCTCGACGATGGTTTCTTCCTGGCTGTGTGCCACCAGCAGGTGATCCAGGCCGATCTCGCCGAACTCGTTGATGATGACCAGCGTGTCCTTCATCTCCGGCTGGGTGATCAGGTGGTTGAGCAAGGTGGTCTTGCCGCTGCCGAGAAAGCCGGTCAGGAGCGAAACGGGGATGGGCGCCTCGCTGGCGGGTACGGATGGGTTCATGGTGTAAAGACGGGATGAAGGTAGACGATCCAGCCCCCATGCTAACCGATGCGTCAAGAGCCCAGCCCCGAGGCGGAAAAAAAAAGACGGACCACCCGGGTCCGTCTCTTGATGGCCGGCCGCCCTCAGGCGACCATCACCGCATCCTCACTCGCGCATTCACTCGTTATCGTGCGCATCCAGCGAAGCCTTCTCCGGCTGCGGCTGTGCCTCGCCCTTGCCCAGGCCCGGCAGCAGGTGGCCCAGCTTGCGCGCCTTGGTGCCCAGGTAACCGATATTGAAGGGGTTGTGGTTGGCGATGTGGGCGATGCGCTCGGCCACCGTGATGCCACTGTCTTCCAGCGCCTTGACCTTGCGCGGGTTGTTGGTCATCAGGCGCAGGCTGCTGATCTTCAGGTGGGACAGCATCGGCAAGACGATGGTGTAGCGCCGCATGTCGGCCGGGAAACCCAGGCGTTCGTTGGCTTCCACCGTATCGGCGCCGTGGTCTTGCAGGTGGTAGGCGCGGATCTTGTTCAACAGACCAATGCCACGGCCCTCCTGGCGCAGGTAGAACAGCACGCCACGGCCTTCCTTGGCGATCTTCTTCAAGGCCGACTCCAGCTGGGCGCCGCAGTCGCAGCGCTGGGAGAACAGGGCGTCGCCGGTGAGGCACTCGGAATGCACGCGGGCCAGCACGGGCTCGCCATTGCCCACGTCGCCCAGGCTCAGGGCCAGGTGTTCCTTGCCGGAAATTTCATCGTAGAAGGCGTGCAGCTCGAAGGTGGCCCAGGGCATGGGCAACTTGCACGAGCTGACGAATTCCAGTTTTTCTTCCGGCGCTGTCGCGGCCGGTGCGATCGGTGAAGACATGACTACCTGCTTTCGAGACGAATGCTGAGAACCGCATATCTTACCTTGCGGCTGGGTTTCTTTCAGGGGCCCCGCTATCCCGTACAAGCCACCTGAGCGACTTGTACGGGGAATTTGAATTACCCCTGCACAACAAAAAGCCCCGCGCGCGGCGGGGCCTTGCGGCGCGACAGCCGGCCGGCTTACACCAGGCCGTGCGCCTGCTGGTCGGCGTGGTAGCTGGAACGCACCATGGCGCCCACGGCAGCGTGCACGAAGCCCATCTTGTAGGCCTCTTCCTCGTACATCTTGAAGGTGTCGGGGTGCACGTAGCGGCGCACCGGCAGGTGGTCGCCGCTGGGCATGAGGTACTGGCCGATGGTGAGCATGTCGACGTTGTGGGCGCGCATGTCGCGCATGACCTGCAGCACTTCCTCGTCGGTCTCGCCCAGGCCGACCATGATGCCGGACTTGGTCGGCACTTCCGGATGCAGGTCCTTGAAGCGCTTCAACAGGTTCAGCGAGTATTCGTAGTCCGAACCGGGGCGGGCTTCCTTGTACAGGCGCGGGGCGGTTTCCAGGTTGTGGTTCATCACGTCCGGCGGGGCCATCTTGAGGATTTCCAGGGCGCGGTCCATGCGGCCACGGAAGTCCGGGGTCAGGATCTCGATGCGGGTCTCGGGCGAGAGCTCGCGCACGCGCTGGATGCAGGCCGCGAAGTGGGCGGCGCCACCGTCGCGCAGGTCGTCGCGGTCCACGCTGGTGATGACCACGTAGGACAGGCGCAGCTGGGCGATGGTCTTGGCCAGGTTTTCCGGCTCGTTGGGGTCCAGCGGATCAGGGCGGCCGTGGCCGACGTCGCAGAACGGGCAGCGGCGGGTGCACTTGTCACCCATGATCATGAAGGTCGCGGTGCCCTTGCCGAAGCATTCGCCGATGTTGGGGCAGGAGGCTTCCTCGCAGACCGTCACCAGGTTGTTGGCGCGCAGGATGTCCTTGATCTCGTAGAAGCGCGTGGTCGGCGAGCCGGCCTTGACGCGGATCCAGTCCGGCTTCTTCAGCTTTTCGGCGGCCACCACCTTGATGGGAATCCAGGCGGTCTTGCCGGCGCCCTTCTGCTTGTCCAGCGGGTTCACGCGGGCCGCACCGGCGGCATTGGCATTGGAGGAGGAATCTGCTGCAGGAGTGATGTCGGTAGTCATGTCGGTCGTTCCGGCCTCGGGCGCACCGCGCTGGAGGCTCAAGCCATGCCCGCGAAGCGGGCGATCAGTTGGTTGGCAAGCAAGTCCTGGACATCAGCCAGGCGGGCCTGCTTGGCCCCCAGGGTCTGCATGTCCACGGTGGCCAGGCCTTCGTAGCCACAGGGATTGATCCAGGAAAACGGCGCCAGATCCATCGCCACATTCAGCGATACCCCGTGGTAGGTGCAGCCGTTGCCGCGTATCTTCAAGCCCAGGGCCGCCACCTTGGCGCCCTGCCAGGGGCCGTCGGCGGCATAGATGCCGGGCGCCCCCTGCTTGCGTTCACCGGCCAGATTATACGCCGCCAGCGTGTCGATCACCGCCTCTTCGATGTTGTGCACGAATTCGCGGGCGAACAGGCGCGCGCCGCTGCGGTTGCGGCGCAGGTCCATGAGCAGGTAGATCACCACCTGGCCGGGGCCGTGGTAGGTGACCTCGCCGCCACGGTCGGTCTGCACCACCGGGATGTCGTGCGGATTCAACACATGGGCGCGGTCGGCGCCCAGGCCCAGGGTATAGACGGGGGGATGTTCGACGATCCAGAGCTGGTCGGCGCTGTCGCCGTCACGCGCATCGGTGTAGGCGCGCATGGCGGCGAAGCTGGCCTCGTAGGGTTCGACGCCGCGCCGGATGATCTGCGGCAGGCGCGCGCCGGTGCCAGCGGTAGCGGCGGCGGCGGGGGGTAGAGCGGTTTGCATGCCCGCCAGTGTAGCGAAATTCGGTCCTTCCCGTATCAGAACCAGCGGATCAGTCCGCGTGGCAACAACTTGCTGATACGCTGCGTCTCGCCAGTCTTGGGGCAGGCCGACGCAATCGCAGCCGACGCTGCCAGCGGGCGACCCGGCCCCTTGATGAAGCGCCACAGGCGCGCGCCCCATCCCGGCAGCGCTATCACCTCGAACTCGGCTGCACCACGCACGGCCTCAAAGACCGCCAGCCCGCGTCCGTGGAAATCGAAATCGCGCCCGGGACTGAGCCAGACATCGGCGCCGCCCTCCTCCACCGTCAGCCACACCAGGCCGCTGCGCACCCGGATGCGCACGGCGCTATGCAAGGGACGGGCCAGGGTCTGGCCTTCTTCGAGTCTGGCGATGCTGCTTTCATTTGCGAATGGAATTGACATGGCGGTCACCTCTGCTGTTGCGCCGGGCAAGCCTCTCCCCTGCCGACTTGCCCGACCGGGTGCGGCTTTCAGAGGAAAGATGCCTGGAAGCGTGTTGAATGTGCTGCCATTGTAGGAAGCCGCACGGGCGCAGCAAAACGATATATATTCGGCTTCATTGCGAATGGAATTCACAAGGAAAAGAACATGGCAGACCTGCGCAAGCTCCCCAACCTGGCCGCCCTGCGTGCCTTCGACGCGGCCGCCCGCTACGAGTGCTTCTCGCGCGCGGCCGAGGAAGTCCACGTCACGCCTGGCGCCATCAGCCATCAGGTCCGTGCGCTGGAGGAAGACCTCGGCCTGCAGCTGTTCACCCGCCACGGCAAGCGCATCTCCATCACCGAGACCGGCCAGCGCTTTGCCGCCACCATCCGCAAGTCGCTCACCGAGATCGCCGTGGCGGCCGAGCACCTGCGCAGCCTGAACCGCCAGCAGCGCCTGGTGATCTCGGCCACGCCCTCGTTTGCCTCGCGCTGGCTGGCGCCGCGGCTATGGAAGTTCATCGATGCTCATCCCGAGATCGAGGTGGTGTTGCAATCGGGCAGCCACCTGGCCGACCTGCGGCTGGACGGGGTGGACGTGGGCCTGCGCTTCGGGCGCGGCAACTACAGCGGGGTGGTGGTGGAAAAGCTCAGCGACGATTACTACTACCCGGTGGCCGCGCCCGGCTATCGCGGCACGCGCAGCAGGAAGCTGACACGTCCGGCCGACCTGGCGCACTGTACCCTGCTGCGCATGGATACGCGCGAGTCCTGGCTGCCCTGGCTCAGGCAGGCCGGCCTGGACCTGCCCGAACCGGGTGGCGGGCTGGTGATCGAGGACTCCTCGCTGACCCTGCGCCAGGCCGCCGATGGCAAGGGTGTGGCGCTGTCACGGCACCTGATCGCGTCCCAGCAGATCGCCAGCGGCGAACTGGTGCGCCTGTTCGACGTGGCCTGGCGCTGCGAAGAGGCGCACTACCTGGTGCACCTGCCGGAGGGGCTGGAAAAGCCGGGCGTGGCGGCGTTCAGGCAGTGGATCAAGGACGAGATGGCGCAATTCCACGCCAGCCCTGCCTGGCCGGGATGAGGCAAGGCCCGCATCTTGTCGGGGCAACAAAAAACCGGCGCGCCAGGCAGGCTGCGCCGGTTTCTCGCAGGAACAACGCGAGCCGTGCTCAGAGCACGAACTTGACCATCTCGTGCGTGGAGAGCGCGCGATAGATGTTGTCGAGCTGGGCGCGGCTGGTGGCGCGCACCGTCAGCGTCAGCGACAGGTACTTGCCCTGGGTGGAGGGGCGCATCTCGACCTTGCCCGCATGGAACTCGGGATCGTGCTCGACGACCATGGCGACGATGGTCTCGGCGAAGGCATCGTGGGTGATCCCGACCACCTTGATGGGGAAGTCGCTGGGATACTCGATCAGGGATTCTTCAGGGGAAATAGTGGGCATAGTCATGGCAAACCGCCTTGGCGTTGTCCGCCCGGGCGCTCCTGGTTTCAATGCTCCCAGATGGGGGCGAACCGGTCGGCTTCAAGCGGAGGGAATACATGGGGAATGCCTGCATTCTACGCCATGCCGGCGGCCCGACGTGCAGAAAACGTCAGGGCCGCAGCGCCGTCATGACAAGCTGCAAACGGATTACAGGCGCGCCTTGGCCGCCTGGTAGGCCGCATACACCTTGGCAAACACCGGACCGGGCTGGCCATTGCCGACCGGCTGGCCGTCCAGGGTGACCACCGGCAGGACTTCCTTGCTGGCCGAGGAAATGATGAGCTCATCGGCCGCCAGCACTTCCTCACGCGGGATGCGGCGCGCTTCCAGCACGATGCCCTGTGCGGCACACAGCTCTTCCATCAGGCCGTAGCGGATGCCTTCGAGGATCAGGTTGTCCTTGGGAGGCGCGGCGATCTTGCCATCCTTGACCACCCACACATTGGAGGACGAGGCTTCCGAGAGGAAGCCATCGCGGAACTGGATTGCCTCGGTCACCTGGTGCTCGGCCGCGAACTGCGCCGCCAGCACATTGCCCAAGAGCGACGTGGACTTGATCTGGCAGTTCAGCCAGCGGCGGTCTTCCAGGGTCACGCACGCTACGCCCTTCTCGATGGCCGAGGCCGATGGCAGCACCATGGGATTGGTCATGATCAGTACCGTCGGCACCACTTCCTTGGGGAAGGCATGGGCGCGCTTGGCCACGCCACGGGTGACCTGCAGGTAGATCATCTGGTCCTCCAGGCCATTGGCCTCGACCACGCGCCCGATGATCTCCATCCACTCCGCCTCGTTATGCGGATTTGGAATACCGATGCTGGCCAGGCTGCGGAACAGCCGCGCCAGGTGCTGCTCCCCGCGGAAGGCCTTGCGGCGATACATGGGGATGACTTCGTAGATGCCGTCGCCGAAGATGAAACCGCGATCCAGCACGGGCACGCGGGCTTCGGACAGGGGCGTGAAGGCGCCGTTGAGATAGACGATGGGATCGTTCATGATGGATTTTCCAGAGGTCGGGAACAGAATGGAGGGCGCGCATGCAGGCCGCGATCGACCCATTTTTGCACGCGGCCATCTTACACCCTATGCAAAAACGGTATAACCCGCCCACCTGCACGGGCTCACAGCGGCACCGCCTCGACCCGGAAACCACCTGCCTCGCCGGGCTGGATCGGCTGGACGGGATGGAACTTCCAGCGCACGTCATGGAAGCGCGCCAGCGTCTCGCGGTGGGCGATGCTGATGACGGTCACGCCCGGCAATTCGCGTGGCAAGGCGGCGTAGAGCGCTTCCTCGGTCTCGCCATCCATGGCGCTGCTGGCCTCATCCAGGAACACCAAGCTGGGCCGGTTCAGGAACACCCGCACGAAGGCCAGCCGCTGCTGCTCGCCCGGCGACAGCGCCTGGCTCCAGTTGGCCGCCAGGTCCAGCCGCCCGGCCAGGTGCGACAGGCGGCACAGTGCCAGGTAGCGCGTGATCAGGGCATCGTCGAAGCTGCCCTCGGCGGCCGGATAGGAAAGCGCCGCGCGCAAGGTACCGATGGGCAGGTAGCTGCGTTGCGGCAGGAACATCACCGGCGACCCGGCCGGCAAGCCGACGCGTCCTTCCCCATACGGCCACAGCTCGGCCATGGCGCGGATCAGCGTGGACTTGCCGCAACCGGAAGGACCGCTGATGAGCACATGCTCGCCCGATTCCACCCGCGCATCCAGGCGCCGCATCATCGGCGTGCCATCCGGGAAGGACAGCTGCAGGCCCTCCACCGTCACGGCCGTACCGGCGTGCGAGGCCACCTCGATGCTGCGGGGCATGCCGATGGCGCGCTCGACATCGGCATTGAAACCGGCCAGGCGGTTGATGCTGGCCTTCCAGCTGGCCAGCGTGGTGAAGGCATTGATGAACCAGGACAAGGCATCCTGCACCTGGCCGAAGGCATCGCTGATCTGCATGAGCACACCCAGCGAGATGGCCCCGGAGAAATAGCGCGGCGCCGATACCAGCATGGGGAAGATCACCGCGAACTGGCCATAGAAATTGACGGCCACGTTCAGGCGCTTGGTCAGCGTCATGATGTTCCACCAATTGCCGCGGATGTCATCCAGGCGCGCCGTCAGCTGGGCGCGCTCCTGCGCCTCGCCGCGATACAGCGCTACCGCCTCGGCATGCTCGCGCACGCGGATCAGGCCGAAACGGAAGTTGGCCTCGAAACGTTCCTGGTTGAAGCTCAGGCCCACCAGCGGCCGGCCGATCCACCACACCAGGCCCGAACCCACGGTGGCATAGGCGATCACGAACCACACCATGTAGCCGGGGATGACCCAGGACTGGCCCAGCGCCGAAAACGCCAGCGGGCCGCTCACCGTCCACAGGATATGGATGAAGGAAAACAGGGTCACGCTGCTGGAGATGAACCCCAGCACCAGCGAGAGCGTATCGGTGGTCAGCGCATGCAGGTCTTCGGCGATGCGCTGGTCGGGGTTGTCGGAGAGGCGGCCGGCCTGGTCCTGCTCGATGCGGTAGTAGGCGCGATGGGCCAGCCAGCGATCCAGGTAGCGCGTGCTCATCCAGTAGCGCCAGCGGATCTGCAGCGCCTGCTTCAGATAGACGCTGTAGATGGCGATGGCCACGAACACGAAGGCCAGTCCCGAGAACTGCCACAACAGGGACTTGAACTGCGGATAGTCGCGCGACTGCAGCACGTTGTACATGTCGCGGTTCCAGGAATTGAGCCGCACGTTGATGTAGACCATGCCCAGGTTCAGTGCCAGGATGGCCCCCAGCAGCGCCCAGGCGCGCCATTTCTCCTCGGATACCCAGAAGGGCTTGATGAGGCGCCAGATCTCGGCGCGGGAGGCCCTGGCGAGGGCTGGCGCGGCGGGTGGCGGTGGCGGGGATGGCTGGCGATCGGTCATGGCGAAGTCCTGGAATCTTGAATTGTTGTCCAGCTTGCCGGGGCAGACTTAACGCAGACTTAAGCCGGGCTGGACTCAGGTGCTTGTCAGCCAGGGTCGGGAAAGTGGCGCGCCGGCGGCGGGTCCGGCAGCAACGATAGCGCAGATCGGGATCTTGCAGTTCGCCTGGGCGCCGGCCACCGTTCGGATTTTCCGACAAGTGTTTTTCGGCGACGCCGCACACGCAAGCCGGCGGCATGTGAGATCATTCGGCTTCCATCTTTTCTGCGGCCATGCCCGAAGATCCGCTTTGCCACCGAGCAGCAGAGATCCGCCGGCCGCGCATGACCTAGCGCACACCGCACCCGAGACCGGGTACCCTTGCGGTGCGCACGATAGAAAGACGTACGACCGCGCCGCTGCGCTGCATCGCTGCCCTGCGCATCACCATGGCCCTGCGCCGCCGTCGCCCGCCACCCGATCTTGTGGAGTTTGTTGCATGTTCAACTGGTTCGAAAAACTGGTCCATCCCTATCCGGAAACGCAGCCGCTGCCGCCGCCGCGCGGCTTCATGCGCTTCATCTGGTTCTGTACCCGGGGCGTGCGCCCCTACCTCGCGGCCATGACGCTGATGACAGCCGTCATCGGCGTGTTCGAGGCGATGCTCTTCGCCGCCCTCGGCCGCATCGTCGACTGGCTGGCCAAGGTAGAACCCGCGCAACTGTGGGCGCAGGAAGGCCACACCCTGCTGTGGCTGCTGCTGATCCTGGCCGCCAGCCCCCTGCTGATCGGCTTGCAGACGCTCTACAAGCACCAGACCCTGGCTGGCAACTTCCCCATGCTGCTGCGCTGGAACTTCCACCGCCTCATGCTCAGCCAGAGCATGAGCTTCTACCAGAACGAGTTCGCCGGCCGGGTCGCCACCAAGGTGATGCAGTCGGCGCTGGCGGTGCGCGATTTCTGCATGATCGTGGGCGATATCCTGGTGTTCATCACCATCTACTTCGCCACCCTCATCGGCGTGGTCGGCAGCTTCGACATATGGATGCTGGCGCCCTTCTTCCTCTGGCTGGGGGCCTTCGCGGTAGCCATGCGCTACTTCGTGCCGCGCCTGTCAAAGGTGGCGCGCAGCCAGGCCGATGCCCGTTCGCTGATGACCGGCCGCATCACCGACGCCTATACCAACATCGCCACCGTCAAGCTGTTCTCGCATGCCGGCCGCGAGGCCGAGTATGCCCGCAGCGCCATGCGCGAATTCCTTTCCACCGTGCATCGCCAGATGCGCCTGGTGTCGGGCTTCGAGGTGGTCAACCATATCCTGAACATGGTGCTCATCATCGGCGCCACCGGGGTCTCGTTGTACCTGTGGACGCAGGGCAAGGTGGGCGTGGGTGCGGTCGCAGCCAGCACCGCCATGGCGCTGCGCCTGAACGGTATCGCCCACTGGGTGATGTGGGAAATGTCTTCGCTCTTCGAACACGTGGGCACGGTGCAGGATGGCATCAACACCCTGGCGCGCGCCCACGAAGTCAAGGATGCGCCCGACGCCCGGCCGCTGCAGGTGCGGCGCGGTGAATTGCGCTTCGAGGGCGTCAGCTTCAGCTATGGCGGCGCCTCGCCCCGTCCGGTGGTGGACAAGCTGGACCTGGTGATCCGCCCCGGCGAGAAGATCGGCCTGGTGGGTCGCTCCGGCGCCGGCAAATCGACCATCGTCAACCTGCTGCTGCGCTTCTACGATATCGAGGGTGGCCGCATCACCATCGATGGCCAGGACATCGCCCATGTCACCCAGGACAGCCTGCGCGAGCAGATCGGCATGGTGACCCAGGACACCTCGCTGTTGCATCGCTCGGTGCGCGAGAACGTCACCTATGGCCGCCCCGATGCCAGCGACGCCGAGATGATCCATGCCGCCCAGCGCGCCGAGGCGCATGACTTCATCGGCAGCCTGGCCGATGCCAAGGGCCGCCGCGGCTATGACGCCCACGTGGGTGAACGTGGCGTGAAGCTCTCGGGTGGCCAGCGCCAGCGCATCGCGATTGCCCGCGTGATGCTCAAGGACGCCCCCATCCTGCTGCTGGACGAAGCCACCAGCGCCCTGGATTCGGAAGTGGAAGCAGCCATCCAGGCCAGCCTCTACAAGCTCATGGAAGGCAAGACCGTGGTGGCCATCGCCCACCGCCTCTCCACCATTGCCGCCATGGACCGGCTCATCGTGCTGGACCAGGGCCGCATCGTGGAACAGGGCTCGCACAGCGAACTGCTGGCCGCCAATGGGCTGTATGCGCGTCTGTGGGCGCACCAGAGCGGTGGGTTCCTGGGTGAAGAGGACGAACCGGCAATGGCCGCGGCCTGAAGCAATCAAGCCACTCGGCCATCCATGTTTTAGATCATTGATGGGCTGCTGTAAAAAAATGGGCGCACTCAACGGTGCGCCCATTTTTTTGGTTCATGCCATGACGATACCCATCTCCCACCGTTCGGACTGAGTAGCGGCGAAGCCGCGTATCGAAGGCGCAGCAACGCCAACCCGAGGCGTACCTTCGATACGGCCCAAAGGGCCTACTCAGTCCGAACGGGAGTCGCGTCGATGGGCGTCATTTTCCGTTTCTGCAGATGCTTGCTGGAGATTGAACGAAGCCGTCTTAACGTCCCTGGAATCCAGTCCCACCTGCACCTGGAACTCGCCCGGTTCGGCCCCGTACTCCAGCCTGGCGTTGTAGAAGGACAGCGCCTTGCGGTCGATGGTGAAGCTGACCTGCCGCTCCTCGCCCGGCTGCAGCATCAGCTTGCGAAAGCCCTTCAACTCCTTGACCGGACGCACCACCGAAGCCGCCACGTCGCGGATGTACAGCTGCACCACGGTGGCGCCGGCACGCCGGCCGGTGTTCTTCACGGTCACGCTGGCCTCGACCTTGCCATCGGCTGCCATGCTCGCCTGCGACAGGCGCACCTCGGAGAGCGCGAAGTCGGTATAGCTCAGGCCATAGCCGAAGGGATACAGCGGACCATTGGGCTCGTCGAAGTACTGTGAGGTGTAGTTACCCGGCTTGCCCTCGGTGAAGGGACGCCCCACGCGCGGATGGTTGTAGTAGCTGGGGATCTGGCCCACCGAGCGCGGGAAGGTCAGCGGCAGCTTGCCCGAGGGATTGACCTCGCCAAAGAGGATGTCGGCAATCGCATTGCCCCCTTCGGTGCCGGTGTACCAGGTCTCCAGGATGGCCGAGGCGTTCTCGCGTGCCCAGTTCAGGTCCAGCGGACGGCCATTCATCAGTACCAGTACCAGCGGCTTGCCGGTGGCCTTCAAGGCCTTGAGCAAGGCCATCTGGCTCTCGGGCAGGGTCAGGTCGGTGCGGCTGGAGGACTCATGCGACATGCCGCGCGATTCGCCCACGGCAGCCACGATGACGTCAGCCTGGCGCGCCGCCTTCACCGCTTCGTCGATCATCGCTTGCGGGCTGCGCTTGTCCTGCACCACCTCCGGATCATCCCAGTTCAGGAAGTTGAGGTAGTCCACGATGCGCTTGTCTTCGGTGACGTTGGCGCCGCGCGCGTAGACCAGCTTGCCCTCTTTGCCCATGGCCGCCTGCAAACCCTGGCGCACGGTGATGGTCTGCTTGTCGCGCCCGGCGGCCGACCAGCTGCCCAGCATGTCGATGTGCGAATCGGCCAGCGGGCCGACCAGGGCGATGCGCGC
>JAFAMT010000470.1 GCA_019233085.1 Herbaspirillum sp. | reverse complement strand
CCATTGCCCACGCGCTCGCCATAGGTGATGGTGATGACGCCGCCCACGCCCCGGGTTTCCATGGGTGAGACCTCGATCTTCTGCACGTTGTCGGTGGCCGTGAAGGACGGCAGGCCCAGTTGGGCCACGGAGAAGACGCCATTACTGGAGCTGATCTGCTCGGTCACTGCCAGCTTGTAGGGCTCGGCCAGGTTGAAGCCTTCCGCGACGCGTGCGCGGGCGATGTAGTCCTGGTATTGCGAAGCGCCCAGCATGGCGAGAATGCCGACGATGGCCAGCGTCACCATCAGTTCGAGCAGGGTGAAGCCTTGTTGCGGTTGAGTGGATACGACTGGTTTCATGGGATCCCCGTAAGAAATAAAAATGGCGTTGCCAGTATGGGCAGCGCCAGCAATGCGGCCAAGCGAAAAAGTTGCAAAGTAGCAGCTTTGATCGACTCCGGCGCTGACGTGTGTCAAACATGCCATCCGCAAGCATCCGCCTTGGCGGGCTGCGGCGGGCCCCTATCGGGCTTGCCGCCCGGGCCTGGTGCGTCTCAGGCGCCAGCCGACCAGCACCACACCCAGCGCGCCCACCAGGCCAGGCAGGCTCAGATGCACCGAGGCGCCGGGCAGGACGAATTCGGTCTGCTCGATGAAGCCCTGCAGGAAGTTCTGCACGGCAGTGTCGCCGAAGATCATGCCGCCGGCAATATACCCCAGCAAGGCCGCGCCGAGCGTGACGATAACTGGGAACCGTTCCATCAATTTCAAGACCAGCGTGCTGCCCCAGACGATGATGGGAATGCTGACCACGATACCGAAGACGACCAGCATCAGGCGGTGCTCGCCGTCCGCCTGTTCGGCGGCGCTGGCGATGGCGATCACGTTGTCCAGGCTCATCACCAGGTCGGCCACGATGACCGTCTTGACGGCACCCCACAGGCGCTCGCTGGCTTCGATGTCGGCGTGATCCTCCTGCTCGTTGAGCAGCTTCACCCCTATCCACAGCAACAGGATGCCGCCGGCCAGCTTTAGGTAGGGCAGTTCCAGCATGGTCACGGCAAAGGCGATGAGGACGATGCGGATGGCGATCGCACCCACCGTGCCCCAGACGATCCCTTTCATGCGCAAGCGGTCGGGCAGGTTGCGGCAGGCCAGGGCAATGACGATGGCGTTGTCGCCACCGAGCAGGATATCGATCAGGATGATCTGGCCGACTGCGATCCAGTTCAGGTTCGCCAGGAATTCCATGGGCTTCCTCAGTAGGGGCGCAGCCCGGAACGGGAGCGCGTGGCAGGATGACCTCTGTCACCGCAAAGTGTGCCGGAAACGACATGGGGAGCCGCAGCTCCCCATGCTTGACTTGCTGTGTTGCCTAGACTGCCAGCTGGAGCAGTGCCGCTGGCACCGTCCCGCGCTGGCATGGTCGGATGCTTACAGCACCGACTTGAGCAGGCGGCCCATCTCGGACGGGTTGCGGGTCACCTTGATGCCGCACTCTTCCATGATGGCCAGCTTGGCTTCGGCGGTGTCGGCACCGCCGGAGATCAGCGCGCCTGCGTGGCCCATGCGCTTGCCCGGGGGCGCGGTGACGCCAGCGATGAAGCCAACCACCGGCTTCTTCATGTTGTCCTTGATCCAGCGCGCTGCGTTGGCTTCGTCAGGACCACCGATTTCACCGATCATGATGACGGCATCGGTGTCCGGATCGTCGTTGAAGGCCTTCATGACGTCGATGTGCTTCAGACCGTTGATCGGGTCGCCACCGATACCGACGGCGGAGGACTGGCCCAGACCCAGGGCGGTCAGCTGGCCCACGGCTTCATAGGTCAGGGTGCCGGAGCGGGAGACCACGCCGATACGACCCTTCTTGTGGATGTGACCCGGCATGATGCCGATCTTGATTTCGTCCGGGGTGATCAGGCCGGGGCAGTTCGGGCCCAGCAGCAGGGTCTTGGAACCGGCCTTGGCCATGCGGTCCTTCAGGGCCAGCATGTCACGAACGGGGATGCCTTCGGTGATGCAGATGGCCAGGTCCAGCTCGGCTTCGACGGCTTCCCAGATGGCGGCGGCAGCACCGGCGGGCGGCACGTAGATCACCGACACGGTGGCGCCGGTGGCGTTCTTGGCTTCGGTGACGTTGGCATAGATGGGGATGCCTTCGAAGTCTTCACCGGCCTTCTTCGGGTTCACGCCGGCCACGAAGGCGTTCTTGCCGTTCGCGTAGTCGCGGCACATGCGGGTGTGGAACTGACCGGTCTTGCCGGTGATACCTTGGGTGATGACCTTGGTGTCTTTGTTGATGAGGATCGACATTTCTCTTCCTTGACTGTGATGCCTGCGCCGCTGGCGGCGCCCGGTGCTGCAAACCATGCAGCCGGCGGCTCTGGCCGCGCAGGCTTTCGTGTTGGGTTACTTACTTGGCAGCTGCCACGACCTTTTGTGCGGCTTCTTCCATGGAATCGGCCGAGATGATCGGCAGACCGGAATCGGCCAGCAGCTTCTTGCCCAGGTCTTCGTTGGTGCCCTTCATGCGCACCACCAGAGGCACCTTCAGCGAGACTGCCTTGGAAGCAGCGATCACGCCTTCGGCGATCACGTCACAGCGCATGATGCCGCCGAAGATGTTGACCAGGATGGCCTTCAGTTCGGGGTTCTTCAGCATGATCTTGAAGGCTTCGGTGACCTTCTCGGTGGTGGCACCGCCGCCCACGTCCAGGAAGTTGGCCGGCTCGCCGCCGAACAGCTTGATGGTGTCCATGGTGGCCATGGCCAGGCCGGCACCGTTGACCAGGCAGCCGATGTTGCCGTCCAGCGAGATGTAGGCCAGGTCGAACTTGGAGGCCTCGACTTCGGCGGGATCTTCTTCGTCCAGGTCGCGGTAGGCGACGATTTCGGGATGGCGGAACAGCGCGTTGGCGTCGAAGTTGAACTTGGCGTCCAACGCGATCAGGTTGCCCTTGGAATCGCAGTTCAGCGGGTTGATCTCGACCAGCGACGCGTCGGTTTCCATGTAGCAGGTGTAGAGCTTCTGGAACAGATCGACCGCCTGGTCCACCGAGTGGCCGCCCAGGCCGATGGCGGCGGCGATCTTCTTGGCTTGCTCGACGGTGAGGCCGGTCAGCGGGTCGATCAGCTCGGTGATGATCTTCTCGGGGGTCGAGTGAGCGACCTCTTCAATGTCCATGCCGCCTTCGCTGGAAGCGATGAAGGCCACCTTCTGGGTGCCGCGGTCAGTGACCAGCGACACGTACAGTTCCTTCTTGATGTCGGCGCCTTCCTCGATATAGAGGCGGCGCACTTTCTGGCCTTCAGCGCCGGTCTGGTGCGTGATCAGCTGCATGCCGAGGATCTCGCCGGCGAGCTTTTGCACGTCTTCGATCGAGCGGGCCAGCTTGACGCCGCCGCCCTTGCCGCGGCCACCGGCGTGGATCTGCGCCTTGACCACCCAGA
>JAFAMT010000448.1 GCA_019233085.1 Herbaspirillum sp. | reverse complement strand
GTTGAGCACGGCTTCCATGGCGTCCGGTGCCAGCGCGACAGCCTGTTTCAGGGCCTGGATGGCTTCCTGGTGCCGTCCCAGTGCCGAGAGGCTGTTGCCGCGATGGAAATGCGCCTGGCTCATGCCGGGCTGATGCCGTGCCGCGCTATCGAAGTAGGCCAGGGCCGTGGCAGCGTCGCCTTCGGTAGTGGCGATCTTGCCGGCGATGATGAGCGAGGGCACATGGTCCGGTCGCGGGGCCAGGCTATGCAGGATGTGCTGGCGCGCCTGCGCCAGCTGTTCGCGCTGCAGGGCCAGCATGGCCAGTAACTGATGGGCGGCGGGATGCTGGGGCAGCAGCGCCAGCAGGTGCTGGCAAGCCTGTTCCGCCTCGGCCAGCCGGCCGGCATTGTAGCTGTGCAGCGCGACGGCCAGGATCTGCTCCGGCATGGGAGGGGCATTGGTCATGTGTTGTCGGAGATCAGGTTTCGGGCTGGGCTTCGGCGCTAATCTTTCCGGGCAGATGGGGATGTCCGGCAGTGAAGCTTTCTGATTGCCCAGCCGATGTTAGTCACTGGCCCGGGTATTCGTCAAACAGATCGGCTATCCCGTCAACGGAGCTCATCGCCTGCACTGCAGCCGCCGCTGCGCTCGACGATGACATAGTGCTTGCGCACCGGCTCCACGACCTCGAACACGCCCTTGAACCCGGCCGGGATGACCAGGGCATCTCCCGGGCCGGCCTCGGCTGCGTGGCCTTGTTCATCGATGACGCGGCAGCGGCCTTCCAGTACGTAGAAATATTCGTCCTTGTTGGGCCCGAAGGCGATGCGCCAGCTGCCTTTTTCGCAGGCCCATACGCCGGCATTGACCTCGCCACTGGCGCTGGTGAAATGATTCCAGGTGGTGCGCAGGGGATTGCCGTCCAGGCGACGGTCTTCTCGCGGATGGTCGTATTCGGGAGTGGGGGAGGTCTGGCGGAATTCGGTGATGGCGGTCATAGCAAGGGCGCGATCGCAGGAAGTCGGAAAATGGCCCGCAGTGTAACAGCTGCGGGCCATGTCGTTCTGTCCTCCCTGCGGCGATGCGGCCCTGCCTAGGCGGTGACAGCTTGCGGCACTTCCTTGCGCAGGGCACCGCGCAGCAACCACAGGGCGGCGGCCACGAAGGCGGCGGCCACGAAGCCGACTTCACGTACCGAGCCGGTGGCGACCGTCAGCGCACCCATCGCGGCCCCCAGGGAAAAGCCCAGATACATGAACGAGGCATTGAGCGAGAGCACGATCGAGGCCAGCTTGAGGCCGGCGATGTTCATCAGCCTTGCCTGCTGGGCCGGGTAGAAGGCCCAGGCCGATACACCCCAGACGATCATGGCCAGGTAGACCGGGGCGAGCGCGTGTGCCGGTGCCAGCGTATAGGCCACCACCGACAGGGCCAGGAAAGATGCCATCATGAACCACAAGGCCGGTGTCGAGACACGGGCAAAGCCGAGCCGGTCGGACAGGCGGCCACCGGTCATGACGCCCACTGCGGCCGAGACGCCCCACAACAGCAGGCCATAGCCCACATGCGCGCCATGGATGCCGGCGACCTCGTTGAGGTAGATGGCGAAGTAGGTGTACATGGTATAGGCGCCGGTGGCCCACAGCAGGGTGGTCAGCAAGCCCTGCAAGACCCGTGCATTGCCGGCCACGTGCAGGCGTTCGCGCAGGCTGGCCACTGGCAGGTGGGCGCCGATGCCCGGTGGCAGTCCGCGCAACAGGCCCAGGGTCGCCAGTGCGGCCAGCAGGGCTACGCCGGCGAAGGTCATGCGCCAGTTCAGCCGGTCGGCGATGAGTACACCCAGGGGCGCACCCAGCGCCACCGCCACGGTCAGTCCGCCGCTGACGATGGCCAGTGCGCCGCCGCGCCGCTCGGGCGCGACCAGGGCACCGGCCAGGGCCATGGCATTGGGGACGTAGAGGCCGGCCGCCATGGCCAGCAGGATGCGCGCCAGCAGCAAGGCGGTATAGCCCGGCGCCTGCCAGGCCAGCAGGTTGGCCAGCGCGAACAGTGTCATGGTGCCGATCAGCAGGCCACGACGGTTGATGGCCCCGGTCAGGGCGGTCAGGATGGGCGAGCTGATGGCGTAGGCTGCCGTGAAGGCCACCACCAGCTGGCCGGCCACCGCGGCGCTGACGCCCAGGTCATGGGCCACCGTGGGCAACATGCCGGCAATCATGAAGCCTTCGGTACCGATGGCAAAGGTGCCCAGGGCCATCCAGTAAAGTGGCGCATTGCTGGTAGCGGCTGGGGGAGCGCTGGTGGAGATGCTGTTCATGGTGGAGTCCTTGTGGAATGATTGGTTTAATATGACCGGTCGTCTTAATAAGGATTAAAAAAATGCCGCACCACTTGGGTGACGGCGTGTACTGCAGCCAGCACCTGGCCTACGTCATGCCAGGAGCGACATGATGCCCAGGTGCCGGCACAAGCTCTGCTGGCCGGCAGAGGCTGCTTGCGTTCAGGCCAGGATCTTGTTGAAGGCCAGATCCATGAATTGCTCGAAAGGTACGCTGCTGCGCTCCACGCGTACCCGCAGGATGGTTCCCTCCCAGGCATTGAGCAGGAAGGAGGCCAGCACCTGCGCACTGGTCTTGTCGGGGATGGTCCCTTCGCGCTGGCCGGCAGCGACGGCATATTCCAGCTTGGCGGTCCAGTTCTTGTAGACCTCGCCCAGCTGGCCACGGATGACCGGGCTCTGCTCGGCCAGTTCGGCGCTCATGTTGCCGATCATGCAGCCGTGCTGGTAACCCCGTTCGGCCATGCGGCCGTTGACGATGGTGAAGTAGCGCTTGAGCCGCTCCAGCGCCGGCACCGAGTCGTCCAGCAGCATGTCGCGCCACTTGCCCAGTTCGCCATAGTGGCCGACGATCTCGGCGGCAAGCGCTTCCTTGCTCTCGAAATGGTTGTAGAACGAGCCCTTGGGTACGCCGGCCTCGGTGGTGATGTCCTGGACGCTGCAGGCATTGAAGGCGCGTTGGGACAGCAGCTTCATGGCAGCATCGAAGATCTGGTCGCGGGTATTGGGTTTGCTCATGGGGAGGATAATATGACCAGTCGTCTTAAAATTCAAGTGAAATAAGCATGCGTTGGGTTTTTGTGGCGTAGCGATCACGTGAGGGCTGCCTCCCGTTATAATTGCGGCACCGAAGTATGGCAAAAAACCTCTAAATATCAGCTATTTAGCTTTTTTGGATGGAAAAGATCGATCAGTTTCGACTCCCATGATCCTGCGCCCGATGGGGCCTTGATCCTGCCATCGCCAGCCTTGACAGTTTTTTGCGGCCAGCCCGCCCCAGACACGTGACCTACAGCATCAAAGAAATCTTTTATACCTTGCAGGGCGAGGGCGCCCATGCCGGCCGCCCGGCGGTGTTCTGCCGCTTTACCGGCTGCAACCTCTGGACCGGGCGGGAGGAAGATCGCAGCCGCGCCATCTGCCAGTTCTGCGATACCGACTTCGTCGGCACCGATGGCGAGAATGGCGGCAAGTTCAAGTCGGCCGACGAATTGGCCGCCAAGGTGGCCAGTCTCTGGCCGTCCACCTACGCGCCCAGCAAATACGTGGTCTTCACCGGTGGCGAGCCCTTGCTGCAACTGGATACCGCATTGATCGACGCCATCCATGCGCAGGGCTTCGAGATCGCCATCGAGACCAATGGCACCATCCCCGTGCCGGACGGGGTGGACTGGATCTGCGTGAGCCCCAAGATGGGTTCCGAGCTGAAGGTGGCACGCGGCAGCGAGCTCAAGGTGGTGGTGCCGCAGCCGGGCCAGCCGCTGGCGGAGTACGAGAAGCTGGATTTCCAGCACTTCCTGCTGCAGCCCATGGATGGGCCGCAAGCCGCGGCCAACACCCGACTGGCCATCGAGATGGTCAAGAACAATCCGAAGTGGAAGCTGAGCATCCAGACCCACAAGCTACTCAATATTCCCTGAATTTCCTGCAGGACCCCCGTTTTTCCTGCATGCGGCAGCGCGCCGCATGCGTACAATTGCCTGTCATCGCCCGCCACGCCACCCCAGGTCCGGCGGGCCATCCTTGAAGATATCTTTCATGCTGACCATCACCCGCAAACTCGAATTCGACGCCGGCCACCGTATCCCGGACCACAAGAGCCAGTGTCGCAACCTGCACGGCCACCGCTATACGCTGGAAATCACCCTGACCGGTGCGGTCATCGATATCGAGGGCAATTCCGACAACGGCATGATCATGGATTTCTCCGATATCAAGTCGCTGGCCAAGGAGCATCTGGTCGATGTCTGGGACCATGCCTTCCTGGTCTATGAAAAAGACACCCCGGTACGCGACTTCCTGGCCAGCCTGCCGGGCCACAAGACGGTGGTCATCGGCAGCATCCCGACGGTCGAGAACCTGGCGCGCGAAGCCTTCCACATCCTCAAGGCGGCCTACAAGGACCGCTACGGCACCGGCCTGCACCTGCAGAAGCTGGTCCTGCACGAAACGCCCAATTGCTGGGCCGAGATCAGCGCCGATTGATGGTGACCGCGATGGACACGCTGCCGGCTTGCCCGCCCCCCATCACCGAAGCCGACCTGCAGCACATGCGCGCCGCGCTGGACCAGGCCAACAACGCCTGGGCGCTGGGCGAGGTGCCGGTGGGTGCGGTGGTGGTCAAGGATGGCGTGGTCATTGCCACCGGCTTCAACCAGCCCATCGGCAAGCATGATCCGACCGCGCATGCCGAGATCATGGCGCTGCGCCGTGCCGCCGAAAAGCTGGGCAACTACCGCCTGCCGGGCTGCGAGCTGTACGTGACGCTGGAACCCTGTGTCATGTGCTCCGGCGCCATGATGCACGCCCGCCTGGCGCGGGTGGTGTATGGCGCGGCCGACCTCAAGACCGGGGCCTGCGGTTCGGTGGTGAACTTGTTCGAGCAAGAGCAACTCAATCATCACACCGAACTGCTGGGCGGCGTGATGGCCGAGGAGTGCGGGCAGTTATTGAAGGAATTCTTCGCCATGCGGCGCGAGCAAGTCAGGCAACAACGCCTGCAGCAGGCCGCCGCAGCAGGCGAGAGCCAATCACAAGGTGGAACGGCATGACAGCAGCAGGGCGTGAACTTCTGGAGGGACTGGTGCCAGCCGGCACCGGCGTGGCCATCGTGGCGCCATGCGGCCATGCCGGCCTGGACCCGGCGGGCGTGCAGCGCGGCGTGGCGCTGCTGGAGTCACTGGGCTGCCGGGTGCGTAATTTCTACGATCACCAGCAGCGCTACCAGCGCTTCGGCGCCACCGATGCGCAGCGCGCGGCGCAGCTGATGGAAGCGGCCAGCGATCCCGACATCGACGTGATCCTGGGCTTGCGCGGCTCCTACGGCATGAGCCGTATCCTGCCGGCGCTGGATATTGCCACCCTGGCCAACAGTGGCAAGCTGCTGGTGGGCTATAGCGATTTCACCGCCTTGCAATGCCTGTTGCTGGACGAGTCGGGCTATGCCGGCTTCCAGGGGCCGATGCTGGCTGGCGATTTCGGCGCCGAGCAGCCGAACTGGCAGGCGCTGGCCACCTTCTGGCGCACGCTGACCTCGCCGCAGGTGCTGGTGCGCAACTACAGCGGTGCGGCCGCTGCCGATCGCGCCGCCAACGGCGACCGCCTTACCGATCCGCACAGTCCGGTGGTGCGCTGCGCGGGCAAGCTGTGGGGCGGCAACCTGGCGATGATGGCGCACATGGCGGGGCATCCGCGCATGCCGCGCATGGACGGCGGCATCCTGTTCCTGGAGGATGTCAACGAGCATCCCTTCCGTGTCGAGCGCATGATCCTGCAACTGGAGCAGGCCGGCGTGCTGGCACGCCAGAATGCCATCGTGCTGGGTGATTTCTCCGGTTACCGACTGGCCGAGATCGACAATGGCTATGACTTCACCGAGATGCTGGCCTTCCTGCGCGCGCGCATAGCCACGCCCATCGTCACCGGCCTGCCGTTCGGCCATGTGCGCGACCTGGTGACCTTGCCGCTGGGTGCGCATGCCGAACTGGATGCCCATGGCGCCGAGGGCTTTACGCTGACGCTGTCGGATTATCCGACGCTGCGACGGGCCTGAGCCCAGGCGTTCTGCCTCACTGCTGCTTGATCTCGACCTTGACGGCGTTTTGCTCGACGGTGATCTTGCCGGGTTCGAAGCGCTTGCCGTTCATCTGCAACTGCTCGGGCTTGAAGGTATAGAGCGCGTAGTTGCGCAGCAACTGGTCGGCGGCGGTATTGCCCAGGGCGGTCAGTTGCTGGGCGTATTGCGGCGGCAGGTCGCGGCTGTCGACCTTGTCCACCCTGGGCGCGTCCAGGCGCAGCGAGCGCGTGCCCGCGTCGTAGCGAAAGCCGCTGCTCAGGCTGAGCACCGCATTGAAGGGGCGCGGCAGCAGCATGGGATTGGAGATCTGGGCGTCGACCACGGTGTTCATGCGGTTCTGGGCCGGATCCATGCCCAGGCGCGGATTGCTCAGCGTCACATCGAAAATGTCCATGTAGCGCAGCTTGCGCGGAAACTGCGGCGCAATGGCGCTTTCCAGCTGTTGCCTGGAAACACTGTATTCGCTGGTCCAGACGTTGTAGCCGGTAGTGGTGGTCTGTGCCTCGCTGGGGGGCTCGCTTTGGGCCAGGCCCAGGGCCGGCGCCAGCAGGGCAGCCAGCAGGACGGTGAGGGCAGGGATGATGGCTCGTTTCATGCTTGCGTTTATCTTGGTGGCAAAGCGGCTTGGAGCCGCACAAGGACAATAAAAATCCCGGGGATTGTAATTCAGGCAAGCCCCAGGGAAGGTCATCTACATGGCCATTTGACAAGTTTTACCTGCCCGTGGCAGCGGCAAGTCAAGCCGCAGCGGGCTCGCAGTGGTAAAATCCGCCGTTTCGCGTGCCGCGGGTTTGGCCTCGGTTGGCCCTGAGGGTGCACGCAGGTTTTATTTTAGAAAAGGTTTTCGCAGTGCTATCCACCGCAAACATCACCATGCAGTTCGGCGCCAAGCCGTTGTTCGAGAACATTTCGGTCAAGTTCGGCGATGGCAATCGCTATGGCCTGATCGGCGCCAATGGCTGCGGCAAGTCCACCTTCATGAAGATCCTGGGTGGCGATCTGGAACCGTCGGGCGGCAACGTCAGCCTGGACGTCAACGAACGCCTGGGCAAGTTGCGCCAGGACCAGTTCGCCTATGAAGAAATGCGCGTGCTGGACGTGGTCATGATGGGCCACGTCGAGATGTGGGCCGCCATGTCCGAGCGCGACGCCATCTATGCCAACCCGGATGCCACCGACGACGACTACATGAAGGCCGCCGACCTGGAAGCCCGCTTCGCCGAATTCGACGGCTATACCGCCGAAGCCCGTGCCGGCGAACTGCTGCTGGGCGTGGGCGTGCCCATCGAACAGCACAACGGTCCCATGAGCAACGTCGCACCCGGCTGGAAGCTGCGCGTGCTGCTGGCCCAGGCGCTGTTCTCCAACCCCGACATCCTGCTGCTGGACGAACCGACCAACAACCTGGACATCAACACCATCCGCTGGCTGGAAGACGTGCTCAACGAGCGCAATTCCACCATGATCATCATTTCCCACGATCGCCACTTCTTGAACCAGGTCTGCACCCACATGGCCGACATGGACTATGGCACCCTGAAGATCTATCCGGGCAACTACGACGACTACATGCTGGCCTCCTCCCAGGCACGCGCCCAGCAATTGGCCGTCAACGCCAAGGCCAAGGAAAAGGTCGCCGAACTGCAGGACTTCGTGCGCCGCTTCTCGGCCAACAAGTCCAAGGCCCGCCAGGCGACTTCGCGCGCCAAGCAGATCGACAAGATCAAGGTCGAGGACATCAAGCCGTCCTCCCGCGTGAACCCCTTCATCCGCTTCGAAGGCGAGAAGAAGCTGCACCGCCTGGCCGTGGAAACCCAGGGCATCACCAAGACCTACGACCGCGACATCTTCAAGAACTTCAGCATCATGGTCGAAGCCGGCGAGAAGATCGCCATCATCGGTGCCAACGGTGCCGGTAAGACCACGCTGTTGCGCAGCATCGGCGGCGATGTTGCCGGCCTGCATCCCGATTCGGGCCTGGTGAAGTGGGCCGAGAACGCCAACGTGGGCTACATGCCGCAGGATCCGACCGAGGAATTTGCCGGTGGCGAGACCCTCACCGACTGGATGGGCAAGTGGACCCAGGAAGGCGACGACGACCAGGCCGTGCGCGGCATCCTGGGCCGCCTGCTGTTCTCCGGCGACGACGTCAAGAAGTCCGTGAAGGTGCTCTCCGGTGGCGAAAAGGGCCGCATGATGTACGGCAAGCTGATGCTGGGCCGCCACAACGTGCTGCTCATGGACGAACCGACCAACCACATGGACATGGAATCCATCGAGTCGCTCAACATCGCACTGGAAAAGTACGCCGGCACCCTGATCTTCGTGTCGCACGACCGTGAATTCGTCTCCTCGCTGGCCACCCGTATCCTCGAAGTGAAGGATGGCCAGGTGATCGACTTCCGCGGCAGCTACGAAGACTACCTGGCCAGCCAGGGCATCGAATAACCCTTACCGCAACGCATTGTTGACCGCCATGCAAGCAACCGCAACCAAGGTCGTCGAGTTCGAGCGACCGCAAATGGAGACCGGCGGCAGTTGTACCGCCAATGCCTGGGCGCGGGTTCCGGCCACGCCCAGCCCCGAGGAGCGCGCCAGCCTGAAGGCGCGCATCCGCGAACTGCTCAAGCAAAAGCAGGCCGTGCTGGTGGCGCACTACTACGTCGATGGAGACCTGCAGGACCTGGCCGAGGAAACCGGCGGCTGCGTCTCCGATTCGCTGGAGATGGCGCGTTTCGGCCGTGACCATGCCGCCCAGACCCTGATCGTGGCCGGCGTGCGCTTCATGGGCGAGACCGCCAAGATCCTGAGCCCCGAAAAGCGCATCCTGATGCCCGACCTGGAAGCGACCTGCTCGCTGGACCTGGGTTGCCCGGCCGACGAATTCGCCGCCTTCTGCGACCAGCATCCGGACCGCACCGTGGTGGTCTATGCCAATACCAGCGCGGCCGTGAAGGCAAGGGCCGACTGGATGGTGACCTCGGGCATCGGCCTGGAGATCGTCCAGCACCTGCATGCCCAGGGCAAGAAGATCCTGTGGGCACCCGACAAGCACCTGGGCAGCTACATCCAGAAGCAGACCGGCGCCGACATGCTGCTGTGGCAGGGCTCCTGCCTGGTGCACGACGAGTTCAAGGGCGTGGAACTGGAGCTGATGCGCGCCGAACACCCCGACGCCCTGGTGCTGGTGCACCCCGAGTCGCCCGAGGCGGTGGTGGCCCAGGCCGACGTGATCGGTTCGACCTCGCAACTGATCGCCGCCGTACAGAACTCGGATGCACCTGCCTTCATCGTCGCCACCGACAACGGCATCCTGCACAAGATGCGCGCCGCCGCACCGGGCAAGCGTTTCATCGACGCCCCTACGGCCGGCAACAGCGCCACCTGCAAGAGTTGCGCGCATTGTCCGTGGATGGCCATGAACGGCTTGCAGAACCTGCTGCATGTGCTGGAGACCGGCGCCAACGAGATCCACGTCGATCCCGCCGTGGGCAAGAAGGCCGTGGTCTGCATCGACCGCATGCTGGATTTCGCCGCCCAGCGCAAGGCCAATGTGCGCCCCTCGGCGCGCCTGGAAGATGAACAGCAACTGTTTGCAGGGATCGGCCCAGCATGAGTCTCCACGCCATCAAACCGCAGTCCAGCATTGCCGGCAGCAGCCTGCGCAATCCTTTCGCGCCCTTCGACGTGGCCCTGCATGCCGCCTTCGACGCCAACGTCAATCTGGCCATCGCCGAAGACGTCGGTGACTGCGACTACACCGGCCTGCTGGTGCCGGAGAATGAATTCGTCAAGGCCCGCGTGATCGTGCGCGAAGCCGCCGTGCTGTGCGGCGCGCCCTGGTTCGAGGCCGTCATGACCCGGCTCGACCCGCGCCTGCAGGTCGGCTGGTGCTATGCCGAGGGCGACCTGATGGCCGCCGACAGCGAAGTCTGCACCATCGAAGGGCCGGCACGTGCCTTGCTGACCGCCGAGCGCGGCGCCCTGAACTTCCTGCAGTTGCTCTCCGGCGTGGCCACGGCCACCCGGCGTTACGTGGAGGTGGTGGCGGGTACCCGCGCAGCCATCCTCGATACCCGCAAGACCCTGCCTGGCCTGCGCCTGGCGCAGAAGTACGCGGTGCGTGTGGGCGGGGGCGTCAACCAGCGCCTGGCGCTGTATGACGGCATCCTCATCAAGGAAAACCACATCGCTGCGGCCGGTGGCATCACCGCAGCCGTGGCGGCCGCCCTGAAGCTCAATGCCGGCGTGAGCATCCAGGTCGAGGTGGAAGACCTCGCCGAACTCGACGAGGCGCTGCAAGCCGGTGCCCAGTCTATCCTGCTGGACAACTTCTCGCTGGAGATGATGCGCGAGGCGGTACGCGTCAATGCCGGTCGCGCCCTACTGGAAGCCTCCGGTGGCATCAACATGCAGACCGTGCGTGCGATTGCCGAGACCGGCGTGGACCGCATCTCCATCGGCAGCCTGACCAAGGACATCCAGGCCACCGACTTCTCGTTGCGCGTGGTGGGCTAGACCAGCAACGCCATTGCCGTGGGATTGACCAGGAAGGCCCGCCGTGATTCAGATTCACGGCGGGCCTTTCTTGTCTCGGCTGTTAGAATCGCTTGCACCGCCATCCTGGCGCCCCACGAGAGATCGCACCGTGCAATCCAATGAACTCGCAGCGCCGCTGGTGTGGGCCCTGGCTTACTTCCTGCTGGGGCTGCTGTCCCATCAACTGGATGGCGCCCTCTATGGCGGCGGCCGGGTCTGGCTGCCCGCCGGCATCACGGTGGCCGCGCTGTGGCTGCTGCCCAGGGCGCGCTGGTTTGCCTTGCTGGTATTGCTCATTGCCGCCCAGGTGGCGCTAGGGGCCATCGCCCATCGCGAACTGTGGCGGGTATTGCTGCTGGCCTTCAATGAAACCCTGGTCGCCGCCATTGCCATAGGCATGTCGCGCGGCCGTTCGCACGCCATGTCCGGCCCGCCGTTCGTGCGCGACCTGCTGTCGGTGGCGGTGACAGCCAGCCTCGCCAGTGGCCTGCTGGCGGCCGCCTGGCTGCAGGCGACGCAGCGCGTGCCGCTGGTGCCGGCCTGGCGGATGTGGGCCTTGTCGGAGCTGGTCGGCATCCTGGTCATGACGCCGCCGCTGGTATTCTGTACCAGGGCGGCCCGCGCCCATCCCGAGGGGATCGCACGCACCGAGTTCGCCGTCGGGCTGCTCAGCCTGCTGGGCATGCTGGCCTCGGTCTACGTCGCGTTCAATGGCGAGCTCGATCGCAAGGTACTGGATGTCAATTTCGGCACGACCTACGTGCCGTTGCTGTGCCTGGCGCTGGTGACGGTGGCCTGGGGCGCCCGCAGCGGCGCCTGGTCGGTGTTGCTGCTGTGTGTGATCGCCATGGCCTATGATGCGCTGGGCCGGGGACCCTTCGTCCAGCTGGTGCAGCTGCATGCCAGCAATGCCTTGCTGGAGCTGCAGGTCTACCTGGGGATGGCGGCCTTGATGGCCTTGCTGATCGGGGCCTTCAAGACGCGCCGCGAGCGCATCCACGAAGAGGTCTCCGCCTGGAAAGGCCAGGTCGCACTGTCCCTGGCGGCCAGCCGCCAGGTGGCCTATACCTTCGATGTAGCGTCCTCCCGCTTTGCCTGGCAAGGCGATGTGCTAACCGTGCTGGGAGTGAGCGCGCACGGCGTGCAGACGCTGGAGCAGGTGCTGGCCCTGGTATCACCGCCAGACCAGGCGCGCTTGCGCCAGCGCTGGCTGCAGGAGGACGACGCGCCACGCCTGACCCAGATGCTGGTGCGCCTGCAGGATGGCAGCACCGTCCTGGATCGCAGCCGGCTCCTGCCCAGGGGGCGTGACGGCCGCCGCCGCGTGGCCGGCGTCTGGCAGATGGAACCGGCCGACTGAGACCTCAGAACACCCGGCCCAGTTGCAGGTAGAGGTTCCACACCCCTTGCTGGCCCAGGGCGACCCCGAAGTAGAGCGGCCCCACCGGGCTGCTGCCGCCCAGGAACAGGCTCAGGCTCTTCTTGTAGGGACCGTCACCGAAGGCGTCCCGGCTCTGCCACACATTGCCGGCTTCGACACTGGCGCCCAGCACCGGCTTGCGCAGGCCGGGCAGAGCGTCGTCGGCCAGGTCGCGCAGCCAGCTCAGGCGCCCGTACAGCAGGTAGTTGCCGAAGAACTGATCGGGCGCGTAGGCCGACAGGTGCTGGAAACCGCCCAGCGTAAAGCCCAGGCCGGCACTGTTGGCCGACAGGCTGCTGGCGCCCTCCAGGGCCACGTTGATGGTGTTGCTGTCGCGGCTGAAGGCCCACAGGGTCTTGGCCTGCATGTCGGAGAAGCGCCGCTCCTCGCCACCAAAGCCGCGATTGGCCTCGGCCGAGAGGTAATAGCCCTTGCGCGGGAAGAGCACATCATCGAGCTGGTCGATGGTCAGGCGCAGGCGCGCCACCGGCTGGCTGCTCTGGTAGGACTGGAA
>JAFAMT010000413.1 GCA_019233085.1 Herbaspirillum sp. | reverse complement strand
ACCTGAACGATAGAACCCCGTCCCACCCCGACCATGTCTACACCGAGAACCGCCGAAGTCGTCCGCAACACCAATGAAACGCAGATTCGCGTTGCGATCAACCTGGATGGCACCGGCCAGCAAAAGCTGGACACCGGCGTGCCTTTCCTCGACCACATGCTGGACCAGATCGCCCGCCACGGCCTGATCGACCTGGATATCCACGCCAAGGGCGACCTGCACATCGACGCGCACCATACGGTGGAAGACGTGGGCATCACCTTGGGCATGGCCTTCGCCAAGGCCATCGGCGACAAGAAGGGCATCCGCCGCTACGGCCATGCCTACGTGCCCCTGGATGAGGCGCTGTCGCGCGTGGTGATCGATTTCTCCGGCCGTCCCGGCCTGGAATACCATATTCCCTTTACCCGTTCGATGATCGGCTCCTTCGATGTGGACCTCACCAGCGAGTTCTTCCATGGTTTCGTCAACCATGCGCAGGTGACCCTGCACGTGGACAACCTGCGCGGCGTGAACGCCCACCACCAGGCCGAAACCGTGTTCAAGGCCTTCGGTCGCGCGCTGCGCATGGCCATCGAACTCGATCCCCGGTCCGCTGGTACGATTCCGTCGACCAAGGGCAGCCTGTAATCTGTCGTCCGCAGGGTATCGCTAAATCATCTGGGTCCACCGGTGCGTGAGCACCGATCATTTTCGCCATGAATAAAATTGTTGTAGTCGATTACGGCATGGGCAACCTGCGCTCGGTGGCGCAGGCGCTGCGCCATGTCGCACCCGAAGCCGATGTCCGCATCTCCGGTGAAGTCGCCGATATCCGCGCGGCCGACCGCGTCGTCCTGCCCGGCCAGGGCGCCATGCCCGATTGCATGCGCAGCCTGCGTGAGTCTGGCGTGCAGGATGCCGTCATCGAGGCCTCCCGCACCAAGCCGCTCTTTGGCGTGTGCGTGGGCGAGCAGATGCTGTTCGACTGGAGCGAGGAGGGCGACACCCCCGGCCTGGGCCTGCTGCCGGGCAAGGTGGTGCGTTTCGCGCTGGAAGGCGTGCGCCAGGACGATGGATCGCTGTTCAAGGTGCCGCAGATGGGCTGGAACCATGTGCACCAGACCGCTGGCCATCCCCTGTGGGAAGGCATTGCCGACAACGCCTTCTTCTATTTTGTCCACAGCTACTACGCCGTGCCGGCCGAGACCGCCCACGTGGTCGGCCAGACGCCGTATGGCCGCGACTTCGCCTGTGCCGTGGCCCGCGATAATATCTTTGCAACCCAGTTCCACCCGGAAAAAAGTGCCTCCGCGGGTTTGCAGCTGTATCGGAATTTCGTACACTGGAAACCTTGATTTTTGCCTTTAAGGCAAGAACCGGCCCGCCGGCCTTCGACAACCCTTCTTTTTTTACTGACTAGTCATCCCCTAGCCATGCTGCTCATACCCGCCATCGACCTGAAAGACGGTCATTGCGTACGCCTCAAACAAGGTGATATGGAACAAGCCACCGTTTTCTCCGAAGATCCGGCGGAAATGGCCCTGCACTGGCTCAGGCAGGGCGCGCGTCGCCTGCACCTGGTGGACCTCAACGGCGCCTTCGCCGGCAAGCCCAAGAACGAGGCGGCGGTCAAGGCCATCCTCAAGGCGGTGGCCCGCTTCGCCGAGGAAAACGAGGTCGAGGAAATCCCGGTCCAGCTGGGTGGCGGCATCCGCGATCTCGACACCATCGAGCGTTACCTGGACGATGGCCTGTCCTACATCATCATCGGCACCGCCGCGGTGAAGAACCCCGGCTTCCTGCATGACGCCTGCAGCGCCTTCCCCGGCCAGATCATCGTCGGCCTGGATGCCAAGGACGGCAAGGTCGCCACCGACGGCTGGAGCAAGCTGTCCGGCCACGAAGTGGTGGACCTGGCGCAGAAGTTCGAAGGGTACGGCTGTGAAGCCATCGTCTACACCGACATCGGCCGCGACGGCATGATGGGCGGTGTCAACATCGATGCCACCGTGCGCCTGGCGCAGGCGGTGACCATCCCCATCATCGCCTCCGGCGGCGTGCACCACGTGGGCGATGTCGAGGCCCTGTGCCGCGTCGAGGATGAAGGCATCGAAGCCGTCATCTGTGGTCGTTCCATCTACGAAGGCACGCTGGACCTGCGCAGCGGCCAGGATCGCGCCGATGAACTCACGCGCGAACTGGAAGCCAACCGCCTGTCCGGCAGCAAATAACATGGCTCTTGCAAAACGCATCATCCCTTGCCTGGACGTGACCGCTGGTCGCGTGGTCAAGGGCGTCAATTTCCTGGAACTGCGCGATGCCGGCGATCCGGTCGAGATCGCCCGTCGTTATGACGACCAGGGCGCCGACGAGCTGACCTTCCTCGATATCACGGCCTCCTCCGATGGTCGCGACCTGATCCTGGACATCATCGAAGCCGTGGCCTCGCAGGTCTTCATCCCCCTGACGGTGGGTGGTGGCGTGCGTGCGGTCGAGGATGTGCGTCGCCTGCTCAATGCCGGCGCCGACAAGGTCGGCATCAACACCTCGGCCGTGACCAATCCGCAACTGGTGGCCGATGCCGCCAGCAAGTACGGCTCGCAATGTATCGTGGTGGCCATCGACGCCAAGCGCGCCGGCGACGGCAAGTGGGAGGTCTACACCCACGGTGGTCGCAAGGCCACCGGCCTGGACGCAGTCGAATGGGCGCGCAAGATGGCACACCTGGGCGCGGGCGAAATCCTGCTCACCAGCATGGATCGCGACGGCACCAAGAGCGGTTTCGACCTGGACCTGACCCGTGCGGTCTCGGAAGCGGTCAGCATTCCCGTGATCGCCTCCGGTGGCGTGGGCGGCCTGCAGGACCTGGCCGATGGCATCACCAAGGGCAAGGCGGACGCGGTGCTGGCCGCCAGCATCTTCCACTATGGCCAGCACACCGTGCAGGAAGCCAAGCGCTTCATGGCCGACCAGAACATTTCCATGAGGCTGGCATGAGCATCAGCGCCAAATGGCTCAACAAGGTCAAATGGGACGAAGTCGGCCTGGTGCCGGTGATCGCCCAGGAAGTCGGCAGCAATGACGTGCTGATGTTCGCCTGGATGAATCGCGAGGCCTTGGCACGTACCGTCGAGATCGGCCAGGCCGTCTACTGGAGCCGCTCGCGCAAGAAGCTGTGGCACAAGGGCGAGGAGTCCGGCCACTTCCAGAAGGTGCACGAGATCCGCCTGGACTGCGACGAAGATGTGGTGCTGCTCAAGGTCGAGCAGGTGGCCGGCATTGCCTGTCATACCGGCCGTCATTCCTGCTTCTTCCAGAAGTTCGAGGGCAATGCCGACAGCGGCGAATGGACCACCGTCGAGCCCGTCCTGAAGGACCTGGCTCCGGGTGCCGGTGGCGGCCCTGCGGCGGCGCCCATCGAAGCCGAAGCGGCCAAGCCCAAGCGTGTACGCAAGCCGACCGCCTCCAAGCCGGCCGATAACGACAAGACCCCATCATGAGTGAAACCCTGAAGCGACTGGCCGAAGTCATCGAGTCGCGCAAGCTGGCCAATGGCGGCAATCCCGAGAAGTCCTATGTGGCCAAGCTGTTCTCCAAGGGGGATGATGCCATCCTCAAGAAGATCGGCGAGGAAGCCACCGAAACCGTGATGGCCGCCAAGGACGCCCGCGTCTCGGGTGACAAGTCCAAGGTGCTCTACGAGTGTGCCGACCTGTGGTTCCATTCCATGGTCCTGCTGGCCCAGTTCGAGCTGACGCCACAGGATGTCCTGAACGAGCTGGCCCGCCGCGAAGGCTTGTCCGGCCTCGACGAAAAAGCCGCCCGCAAGGATTGAACGCGGCGACCCACCCCCTCATGTTGGAGAACGGCGTTGGATAATTGCATTTTCTGTAAGATCGCTGCAGGCCAGATCCCGTCCAAGAAGATCTACGAGGATGAGGACCTGATCGCGTTTCACGACATCAACCCGGCCGCGCCGGTGCACTTCCTGATCGTGCCGCGCCAGCATGTGGCCACGCTGGCCGATTGCGGCGAGCAACAGGCCGCGCTGCTGGGCAAGATGCTGACCCTGGCGCCGCGCCTGGCGGCCGAGCAGGGCTGCGGCTATGGCGTGGATGCCGAGGGCAATCCTACCGGCGGTTTCAAGACCCTGATCAACACGGGGCCGGATGGTGGCCAGGAGGTGTACCATCTGCACATGCATGTCATCGGCGGCCCGCATCCGTGGCGGGTACGGTTCGTGCAACAATGAGGATTGGCCGGCCCGGGGGCTGGCAGGTTTGTTCGTACACAGGGCAGGGATGTCCGCTTAGGAGAAGAGAATGGGTTCGTTCAGTATTTGGCATTGGCTGATTGTTCTGGTGATCGTGATGCTGGTCTTCGGTACCAAGAAGCTCGGCAACATGGGTTCCGACCTGGGCAAGGCAGTCAAGGGCTTCAAGGATGGCGTCAAGGGCGCCGAGGAAGAAAAGAAGGATGCAGCGGCCATCGACGTGCAGGCCAAGGAAAAGGACAAGTCCGGCAGCTGATCAGGCAGCGCCCGTCGCCCTGGTGCGGCGGGCTTTCGCTTTGCGTTGCGTGGTTTGTCCCTGCCGCCTGCGCCCGGTGCCAGCGGTCCGGCTGCCGGGCGTGCCTTGCACACAGTGTGCTGTTGTCCCTAATGTCCACACAGACTCATGATTGATATCGGCCTTTCCAAGCTGGCCTTGATCGGCGTGGTCGCGCTGGTCGTGATCGGCCCCGAGCGCCTGCCCAAGGTGGCGCGCATGGCCGGCACCCTGTTCGGCCGGGCCCAGCGTTACATCAACGACGTCAAGTCCGAAGTCAGCCGCGAGATCGAACTCGACGAGCTGCGCAAGATGCAGAAGGACGTGGAACAGGCTGCCAGCGATGTGAGCGGCAGCATCCACAAGAGCATGTCCGATACCGAGGCTTCGATCAACGATGCCTGGAACGGCGGCGACGATTCCTCCGGTTCCGACAGTGCCGCCGCCGGTGGCGCCAGCTGGCACCGCACGCCCGACGCTTCGTTGCTGGCCATCAAGGCCAAGGCCTTCCGCCGCAAGAAGCTCTCGCGCACCACCGGTGTGCCAGCCTGGTACAAGAACCAGAGCGGACAACGCACCCGCGTGATCTCGGCATCGGCCCGCGTGGCCAAGTACCGCCGTCCGGTGGGCAGCGGCAAGTCGGCTGGATTCTTCTAATGGGGCCTAGCGCCTCCGACCTCAACACAATGCTCCGAATCCATGGCTGAAGAAAACACCCAGGCCGAAGACACGTTCATCTCGCACCTCATCGAATTGCGTAGCCGCATCGTCAAGGCGGCTGCGGTGGTGCTGGTGGTCTTCCTGTGCCTGATGCCCTTTGCGGCCCACATCTTCGACGTGCTGGCCGCGCCGATGATCCATGCGTTGCCGGCCGGCAGCAAGATGATCGCCACCGGCGTGATCACCCCCTTCCTCATCCCCATCAAGGTCACCATGCTGGTGGCCGTGCTGATCTCGCTGCCCTGGGTGCTGTACCAGCTGTGGGCCTTCGTCGCCCCCGGCCTGTATGCGCACGAGAAGCGCCTGATCGCCCCCTTGGTGATCTCCTCCTCGGTGCTCTTCGTCACCGGCGTGGCCTTCTGTTATTTCTTCGTGTTCGGGGTGGTCTTCCCCTTCATCAACAACTTCGCGCCCAAGTCGGTGTCGGTGGCACCGGACATCGATAGTTACGTCGACTTCGTGCTGACCATGTTCGTGGCCTTCGGCGTCACCTTCGAGGTACCGGTGATCGTCATCGTGCTGGTGCGCATGGGCCTGGTGCCGCTGGCCAAGTTGAAGCAGATCCGTCCCTACGTGATCGTGGGTGCCTTCGTCATCGCCGCCGTGGTGACCCCGCCGGACATCATGAGCCAGCTATTGCTGGCCGTGCCGCTGGTGCTGCTCTATGAGATCGGCCTGCTGGTGGCACCGATCTTCGAACGCGCCACCCGTGCCCCGGAGACCGAGCCCAGCAGTTCCGGCTCATCCGACTAGCACGGCCCCGCGCACAATGACAAAGCCCGCTTCATGAAGCGGGCTTTGTTTTTGGGGACGAGAGCGAGGAGGCGCGCTTACTCTTCCACCGTCACCAAGGGAATCTCGCGCAGCCACTTCACCAGCGGATGGGCATCCTTGAAGCCCGCCAGCACGTCAGCGCCGAGATCGGCCGGGATCTTCTTCTTGATGGATGTCTCGGTCCAGACGATGAAGCTCTTCAGTTTCACGTACTCGATATTGGGGCTGTCCGGATCGAAGCCCTTGGGCGGGCGCTGCAACTTGCCTTCCTCCTGCAGGTCGCCATAGGTCTCGACGAGCCTCTTGTTCTTGCGCATCTTGCCAAAACCCGCCGCATCTTCCACCACCCGGTTGCGGATGGCGCGCAGGCGTTCTGCCGGTGGCATGTATTCACCACCGGCGATGAGCAGCTTGCCCTGCTCGTCGATGTGGAAGTAGTAGGCCGGACCGCCGCCCTGGCTGGGCTTCTTCAGGCCGCTGGCGGTGATGGCGGCGGAGAAGTGAGTCTTGTAGGGGCGCTTGTCGTGGGAAAAGCGCATGTCGCGATTGATGCGGAACAGCGCCTTCTTCGGATTGCAGCCGGCAATGGCCGGATCGAACTTGCTGATCTCGGCGATCAGCTTGATGGTCAGCGCCAGGAACTCCTCGCGCAGGATGTCGTAACGCGGCTTGTTCATCACGAACCAGGCGCGGTTGTTGTTCTCGGACAGTTCGCCCAGGAACTGGATCAGGTCACGCACATGCATGGAATTACGCTCCTCGGGTCGGTTTTACTCTTCGTCGCTGTCATCGCTCTTGGGCGGCGGCGGACGCTTGCCCACGGTGATGTTGAGCTTGGTCTCCTGCGACTTGCGCAGCACCGTCATGGCAATCTCCTGGCCGGGCGTGAGCTGCGCGATGACGTTCAGCATCTCGGTGGTATCGGCCACCGGCTTGCCCTCGATGCTCACCAGGATGTCGCCCGGACGCATGCCGGCACGGTCGGCCGGACCACCCTTGAGCACGCCGGCGATGATGGCACCGTTCTTCTTGCCCAGGCCGAAGCTCTCGGCCAGCTCAGGCGTGATGTCCTGCGGTTCCACACCGATCCAGCCGCGCACCACCTGGCCGTGGCTGATGATGGCTTCCATCACCGTCTTGGCGGTCGACATGGGGATGGCGAAACCAATGCCCAGGTTGCCGCCGGTGCGCGAATAGATCGCCGTATTGATGCCTAGCAGGTTGCCGTTGGTATCGACCAGCGCGCCGCCGGAGTTGCCCGGATTGATGGCGGCGTCGGTCTGGATGAAGTTCTCGAAGGTATTGATGCCCAGGTGATTGCGACCCAGCGCCGAGACGATGCCCATGGTCACCGTCTGGCCCACGCCGAAGGGATTGCCGATGGCCAGCACGACGTCACCCACCGAGCTGTTCTCGGGATGGCCCAGGGTGATGGCCGGCAGGTTGGGCAGGTCGATCTTGATGACCGCCAGGTCGGTCTCGGGATCGATCCCCACCACCTTGGCGCTGGCCTTGCGGCCATCGGCCAGGGCCACCTCGATCTTGTCGGCAGCCTCCACTACGTGGTTGTTGGTCAGGATGTAACCCTGCGGGCTGACGATCACGCCTGAGCCCAGGCTGGACTGCTTGTCATCCTGCTGCTGTTCGTCGAACTGGTCACCGAAGAACTTGCGGAAGAAGGGATCGTTCTGGAACGGGCTCTTCTGCGGACGTGCTTCGGTGGTGGTGAAGATGTTGACCACCGATGGCATGGCCTGGCGCGCCGCATGGCGGTAGGAGTCCAGCGCGGGCGCGTTGGGCGCGGCTTCCTGCATCTGCACCGTCGATTGTGCCGGCCGCGCCCGCGAATTGAAGGTGCCGGCGATCCAGTCTGGCTTCAAGGTCGCTACAATGAACCACAGCGCCAGACCCACCGTCACGGTCTGGGCAAACAACAGCCATAAACGTCGCATAAAGAATTCTTGGTTTTGAAATCGGATGAGGAAGAAATGACCCGTCACATCAACAGGAGCGAGTTCTCGGCTTTCTTGGGACAGACGCTCAACGTCGCGCAATATCGCGATTATTGCCCAAACGGCTTGCAGGTGGAAGGCCGCGCCACGATCGCGCGCGTGGTCACGGGTGTCACGGCCAGCCTGGCGCTGATCGAAGCGGCGCTGGAATGGGACGCCGACACCCTCCTGGTCCATCACGGCTACTTCTGGCGCGGCGAGGACATGCGCGTGATCGGCCAGAAGCAGCGGCGCCTGAAGCTCTTGCTAAGCAATGATATCAACCTGTTCGGCTACCACCTGCCGCTGGACTCCCATCCGGAACTGGGCAACAACGCCCAGCTGGCGCGTCGCCTGGACCTGGAGGCCAGTGGCCGCTTCGGCGACAACGACATCGGCTGGATCGGCCGCTGCCACGCGCCCTCGGTGAAGACCGCCGCCGACCTGGCCATGCTGATCGAAAAACGCCTGGGCCGCATGCCACTGCTGATCGGCGATCCGCAGCAGTCCGTGGGGCCGGTCGCATGGTGCACCGGCGGGGCCCAGGGCATGCTGGGCGAGGCCATCGAGGCGGGTGCCTCGGTCTACATCAGCGGCGAGATTTCCGAGCCCACCGTCCACCTCGCGCGCGAGACCGGCACCATCTACCTGGCTGCCGGTCATCATGCCACCGAACGCTATGGCGTGCAGGCGCTGGGCGAATTCGTGGCCGGCCATTTCGGCATCGAACACCGGTTCATCGATATCGACAATCCGGTGTGATGCCGAGCGAGGGAAGCGGGCTCAGGCCTGCTTCTTGAGCGAATCGCGGATTTCGCGCAGCAGCAGCACGTCTTCCGGTGTCACCGCAGGCGCGGCCGGTGCGGCTTCTTCTTCCTTGCTGGCGAAGTCGCGCGCCTTGTTGATGGCACGGACCATCTGGAAAATGATGAAGGCCAGGATCAGGAAGTTGATCAGGATGGTCAGGAAATTGCCGTAGGCGAATACCGCGCCGGCCTTCTTGGCCTCGGCCAGCGGCAGGCCATAGGCCTGGCCATTGAGGGGCAGATAGTAGTTGGCGAAATCGAGACCACCGAAGATCTTGCCCACGACAGGCATGATGATGTCTTCCACCAGCGAGCCGACGATCTTGCCGAAGGCGCCTCCGATGATCACACCGACGGCCAGGTCGACCACGTTACCCTTGATGGCGAAGGCGCGGAAATCTTTGAGCATGCTCATCCTTGGTTTCTCCTTTGAAAGTTGCTGTTTAAACATGAGGCGGACTTACAACGGGTTATAGCCTGCCTGGCGGCAAAAGTAAATTGGACAGCCTCTGACGCCGCACCGCAAAAAAACAGATAAAAAGAGCAGTTTGACAATGGGTTGCGCTGCGTCAAATCTTATTTTCCGGCAGCCGCTACCATATTGGCCGTTAGCTACAAAACCCTATTCAGCTTATATATAATCGAAAAGTTGCATGAGGGTCACTTAGAAGGTCCACGCTAACTTACATTTGGAGATTGGGGTCTTTATGACTGACGAGAATCAGGTCGACACAAGTCGACGAGGTTTGCTTGTTGCGACTTGTGCGGCCGGAGGTGTAGCGGGCTTGGCCACCGCCGGAGCGTTTGTCTCCACGCTGCAACCTTCAGAACGCGCCAAGGCAGCCGGCGCACCGGTAGAAGTGGATATTTCATCGTTGACACCGGGCGAGATGCGCACCGTCGAATGGCGCGGCAAGCCGGTCTGGATCCTCAAGCGTACGCCCGAAATGATCGAGTCGCTGAAGAAGACCGACGCCGACGTCGCCGACCCCAACTCCAAGCGTACCGATTTCTCCGAGACGCCCGACTACGCGCTGAACGAATGGCGTTCCATCCGCAAGGACATCCTCGTGGTGGTGGGTATCTGCCCGCACCTGGGCTGCTCCCCCAGCTCGCGCTTCCAGACCGGCGCCCAGCCCTCGCTGCCTGACAGCTGGCAGGGTGGTTTCCTGTGCCCCTGCCACGGCTCGACCTTCGACCTGGCCGGACGCGTGTACAAGAACAAGCCGGCACCGGACAACCTGCAGGTCCCGCGCTACATGTTTGAGGGCGAAAACAAACTCGTCATCGGCAAGGACGAGAAAGGGGAGGCCTGATCATGGGAGCATTCCACGAAAAGAAGTTGCCTGACGACGCACCCGTCTCGGCCAAGGCCCTGAACTGGGTGGATGCACGCTTCCCGCTGACGGCCACCTGGAAAGCCCATCTTTCCGAATACTACGCTCCCAAGAACTTCAACTTCTGGTACATCTTCGGCTCGCTGGCCCTGCTGGTGCTGGTGATCCAGATCGTCACCGGCATCTTCCTGGTGATGCACTACAAGCCCGATGCGACCCTGGCCTTCGCCTCGGTCGAATACATCATGCGCGACGTGCCCTGGGGCTGGCTGGTGCGCTACATGCACTCCACAGGCGCCTCGGCCTTCTTCATCGTGGTCTACCTGCACATGCTGCGGGGCCTGCTGTATGGCTCCTACCGCAAGCCGCGTGAGCTGGTGTGGCTGTTCGGCGTGGGCATCTTCCTGTGCCTGATGGGCGAAGCCTTCTTCGGCTACCTGCTGCCCTGGGGTCAGATGTCCTATTGGGGCGCGCAGGTGATCGTGAACCTGTTCGGTGCGATCCCCTTCATCGGCCCGGACCTGTCGCTGTGGATCCGTGGCGACTACGTCGTCTCCGACGCCACGCTGAACCGTTTCTTCTCCTTCCACGTCATCGCCATTCCTCTGGTGCTGATCGGCCTGGTGGTGGCGCACATCATCGCGCTGCACGAAGTGGGCTCGAACAACCCCGACGGTGTCGAGATCAAGGAAAAGACCGATGCCAATGGCGTGCCCCTGGATGGCGTTCCCTTCCACCCGTACTACACGGTGCATGACATCTTCGGCGTGTCGATCTTCCTGCTGGTGTTCTCGGCAGTGGTGTTCTTCGCACCCGAGATGGGCGGCTACTTCCTGGAGTACAACAACTTCATCCCGGCCGATTCGCTGAAGACGCCGCCGCACATCGCCCCGGTCTGGTACTTCACGCCGTTCTACTCGATCCTGCGTGCGACCACGGCCGACTTCATGGGCTGGCTCATCGCCGGCGTGGCGGCCTATGTGGCGCTGCTGGTATTCAAGTCGCGCCTGACGTCCAAGCTCAAGATCGCCGCCATCATCATCGGCCTGGTGGTGATCGCCGGCATGCTCAAGTTCGACGCCAAGTTCTGGGGCGTGGTGCTGATGGGCCTGTCGGTGGTGATCCTGGGCGGCCTGCCGTGGCTGGACCAGTCGCCGGTCAAGTCCATCCGCTACCGCCCGGGCTGGCACAAGTACGTGTATCTGGTCTTTGGCATCGCCTTCGTCATTCTTGGCTACCTCGGCGTGCAGCCGCCGACGGCCATCGGTACCACCGTCGCACAGGTCTGCAGTTTCATCTACCTCGGCTTCTTCATGCTGATGCCCTGGTGGAGTGCCTGCGGCACCTTCAAGCCGGTACCCGATCGCGTCGTCTACCATCCGCACTAAGCCAGCCGCCAAAGGACAAGAACATGACATTGCTGAAGAAAGTGATTGCCGCGCTGGCGTTGCTGCCGGCGCTGGCCTGCGCCAATGAAGGGGGCTTCCCGCTGGATCACGCCCCCGATCGCACCAAGGATGTTGCTTCCCTGCAAAACGGTGCCAAGCTGTTCGTCAACTATTGCCTCAATTGCCACTCGGCCTCGGCGATGCGCTACAACCGCCTGCGCGACATCGGCCTGACCGAAGACGAGATCAAGAACAACCTGATGTTTACCGGGGACAAGGTCGGCGACCTGATGAAGACATCCTTGTCGCCGCAAGACGCCAAGGCCTGGTTCGGCGCCGCGCCGCCGGACCTGTCGGTGATCGCCCGTGCCAAGGCATCGGAGGCTGGATCCGGTCCGGACTGGATTTATACCTACCTGCGCAGTTATTATACGGACGACAGCCGTCCCACCGGCTGGAACAACATGTTGTTCCCCAACGTCGGCATGCCGCATGTGTTGTGGGAATTGCAAGGTGCCCGCAAGGCCAAGTTCGTCGAGGAGAAGGACCCTCACGAAGAAGGCAAGACCATCCACAAGTTTGCAGGCTTCGAGCAGGTCAAGCCAGGCAAGATGAGCACGGCCGAGTATGACAATGCGGTGGCTGATCTTGTTGCATATTTGCAATGGATGGGCGAGCCGGTGCAGAATACGCGCAAGCGGCTTGGGGTCTGGGTTCTGTTGTTCCTGGGCTTCTTCTCGGTATTGACGTGGCGTTTGAACGCGTCCTATTGGAAGTCGATCAAGTAAAAACGTACAATCACGTATCCGCGCCGGTTTGGCGGAATTGCGTATCGGGGTGAGCGTTATGCGTCTCGCCCCCCTTTTGTTTTTAGGGCTCTGAAAAAATGATGGTTCTCTACTCGGGCACGACTTGCCCATTCTCGCAACGCTGCCGTCTCGTCCTGTTCGAAAAGGGCATGGATTTCGAGATCCGCGACGTTGATCTGTTCAACAAGCCGGAAGACATTTCCGTCATGAACCCCTACGGCCAGGTGCCTATCCTGGTCGAACGCGACCTGGTGCTGTATGAATCGAACATCATCAATGAATACATTGATGAGCGTTTCCCGCACCCGCAGCTGATGCCGGCCGATCCGCTCATGCGTGCCCGTGCGCGCCTGATGCTGTTCAACTTCGAGAAGGAACTGTTCGTCCACGTGCACACGCTGGAAAACGAAAAGTCCAAGACCGCCGAGAAGAGCCAGGAAAAGGCCCGCAACGAGATTCGTGACCGCCTGACCCAGCTGGCACCGTTGTTCCTGAAGAACAAGTACATGCTGGGTGACGAGTTCTCCATGCTGGACGTGGCACTGGCACCGCTGCTGTGGCGCCTGGACCACTACGGCATCGAGCTGTCCAAGACGGCTGCTCCGCTGATGAAGTACGCTGAGCGCATCTTCTCGCGTCCTGCCTACATCGAGGCGCTGACCCCCTCGGAAAAGGTGATGCGCCGCTAAGTCGCACCGGTCGCGCTGTCGGCATTCGCCGGCAGCGCGGCGGCGTCTGTTTGTCGTTGGCGTCCCCGCAGTCATCTTCATTTGCAGTTCCACCCCGGCCCAGCCGGCAGATGCGTGCTCCACCGCGTATCGCACACCACACCAGTCATGCCAGAAGTTTCCACCAAGCCCTACCTGCTGCGCGCCATCTATGAGTGGTGCACCGACAATGGCTACACGCCGCACATTGCGGTCGTCGTCGATAGCCGCACGCGTGTGCCGATGCAATTCGTCAAGAATGGCGAGATCGTGCTCAACATCAGCTTCGAGGCCACCAGCGGCCTGAAGATGGAGAACGAGGAAATTCGCTTCAGCGCCCGTTTTGGTGGTGTTTCGCGTGACCTCCTGATCCCGGTCGAGAACGTCATCGCCATCTACGCCCGTGAAAACGGCCAGGGCATGGCCTTCGAAGCCCCCACCCCGGCCACGGCCGAGAGCGTGCAAGAGGCCCCGGAAGCGGAACCCAGCGCGCC
>JAFAMT010000271.1 GCA_019233085.1 Herbaspirillum sp. | reverse complement strand
TAGGCCAGCAGGATCACGTCGTAGTGGCGCTCGTCGCGCAGCAGGCTGGCATAGAGACGGTTGACCTGGTCGCGACCACCTTCGAGCACCTGCACGAAGATGGTATCGCTGTAGCACAGCACCCCCGTGATGCCCAGCTGCGGATTGCGCTGGCGCGCGCTGGAGAGGATGGACTCGATCAGCTCGTGGGTGGCCGGCGTCTTGGCACGACTTGCATAGATCAGGCGAACCAGCATGATTAACCTCGTTGACGGTGGGAAATCAGCGCCAGGAATTCGCGGCGCAGGTTGGCGTCACGCAGGAAGGAGCCGCGCATGACGCTGTTGATCATCTTGGAATCCATATCCTTGACGCCGCGCCAGTGCATGCAGAAGTGGTCGGCCTCCATGACGATGGCCAGGCCATCGGGCTGCAGCTTTTGCATCAGCAGGTCGGCCGCTTGCGAGACCGCCTCTTCCTGGATCTGCGGACGACTCATCACCCACTCCAGCAGCCGCGCATATTTCGACAGGCCGATCAGGTTGGAGTGCTCATTGGGCATCACCCCGACCCAGACCTTGCCCACGATCGGGCACAGGTGATGCGAGCAGGCGCTGCGCACCGTGATCGGGCCGACGATCATCAGCTCGTTGAGGCGTTCGATATTGGGAAACTCGGTCACCGGCGGCGGCGCCTGGTAGCGGCCGCGGAACACCTCGTTGATGTACATCTTGGCTACGCGCTTGGCGGTGTCCTGGGTATTGTGGTCACCCTGGACGTCGATCACCAGGCTCTCCAGCACGGCGGCCAGCTTGCCCTGCACCTCGGCCTGCAATTGGGCCAGCTCACCTTCCTCGATGAAGGCGGAGATGTTGTCGTTGGCATGGAAGCGCACACCGGCGGCCTGGATGCGCTGGCGGATGCGGGCCGAGACCAGTTGCTCGTGCACGCTGGGCGCAGCGGATTCGGTGACCACCGGAGCCAGATTCTTTTCTGTTGCCATGTTGGAATGCGGGGCCCACGGGCGGAACCGCAAAGTTAGGGAAATTGGCGCCATTATGCCCCGAAACGATGGATCACATGGAAGCCGGGGCCGCGTCATTGGCGCGTCATTGTGGCGTCATCCCTATCTGCTCCCCGCCAGATCGGGGTAGCGCCTCACGAGCGGGACTTAACCGCCGTTAAAGATAGTTTTCCGGTCTTTACATGGGCCTAACCGCTGCTTACATCGAACGCGACCATCATCCATGCACGCGCCGCCGCGCGCAGCAACACGTGCCGGCCAGCCGCGCCGGGCATCCAGCCCGGGCGCCATTCGGGGGAATCGCCATGAAATTCCAGTATCGTCTTGCCAGTGCCTGCGCGCTGGCCGTCTCGCTGTCGGCCTGCAATAGCCCGGCACCGATGGTCACCGGCCCCACCAGCGTGCGGCCCGCCTACCAGGTGGCCAACGTGGAAAACAATGGCGCCATCTTCCGCGTCTCCAGCGCCCAGCTGTTCGAGGAGCCGACCACCTACAACGTGGGCGACATCATCAAGATCGACATCTCCGAATCGATCAGCAGCAGCAACAAGGCCACCACCAACAACAGCCGTGCCACCACCCTGGCGCAGCAGGGACCGGGCTCGGGCGCACCGCTGGGCGGCCTGTTCACCCAGCTCTACGATGCCAACTATTCGGCCTCGGGCAGCAATACCTTCAAGGGCTCGGGTGACAGCAGCAACACCAACACCATGACCAGTACCCTGATGGTCTCCATCACCGAAGTGCTGCCCAACCGCAACCTGGTGGTGGCCGGCGAAAAGCGTATCGGCGTCAACGGCAACATCAATACCCTGCGCTTCTCGGGCGTGGTACGCACCCGCGATATCCGCGGCGGCATCGTGGCCTCCTCCAATGTGGCCGACGCCCGCCTGGAACAGGTCGGTGGCGGCGCCGTCGCCGACGCCAGCACCGACAGCAACTTCTTCCGTCGCCTGCTGACGATCTGGTAAGGCACTCGCCGGTGGGTGGCCGGCGCACGGTCCACCGGCATCAGAAACGAAAACGGCAAGCATCACGCTTGCCGTTTTTCATTGCAGCCGTGCCGCGCTATCGGTAGCTCAGAATCCGTTGCCGCCGCCGCGCAGGTTATCCGGAGAATTGTCGGCCACCACCGGGTTGCCAGGGAAGAGCGCATCGATCAGCGGCGCCAGCTTGTCACCCGGCGAGGCCCACTTGTCCTGACCAAAGGAACCCAGGCGGTACTGCGCCGTGCCCAGCACCCGGCCATCGCGACGCAGGGTCAGGGCGGCATAGGTCAGGTAGGGGGTATAGGCATCCGAGAACACCTTGGTATCCCATTTGACATAGCCGACATAGGTCAGCGTCACCGGACAGGCCAGCGCCTGGGTCCCGGCGTCATAGACGCGGCTTTGCACGCCGTGCTTCTGCAGTTCGCCCTGCAGACCCGGGACGAAATCGCTCAAGGCGACCGAACCGTTCCACTCGATGCAGACATCGCGGATGGCATCCTTGTTGTAGACGATGGGATTCTGGGTGGTATTGGGCGAGAAGGATTTCACGCCCGAGGCCGCTGTGCCGACCAGGCTCACGGCATCGACCAGGGTATTGCTGGACGTGACGATGCAACCCGAAAGCGACGTCGCCAGCAAGGTGGCGGTGATGATGGTGCGCATGATGCTCTCCCCCCGAGACAGAACCCGCCTTGTCCAGTCACGGGTTACAGGCTGCCCATCATATCTGCGCCGCTGCGGCCGCAAGCCGCGTTTTACCCTGATTTACGCTGCACGCCGATGCGCTTTACACGGCGTCAAGGCGAGATAAGCAGGCAGGTACACACAGTGCTGGCACAATAGCGGCATCCGTTTTTACCAGGAGACCCTGATATGCCACGCCTGACTCCCTCTGCCCTGCTCGCCACCCTCGCCGCCCTCGCACTGGGCAGCGCCCTGCAGGTCGCCCATGCCGACACGCTCAAGTCCGAAGCCGAGGTCCGCACCCTGGCCGACAAGGTCATGGCCCAGGCCGGTGCCGGCCGTACCGACGACGCCTATGGCTTGCTCTCGCCCTATGCCCTGGTGGATATCCGCGCCATGGAAAACGCCCGCACCCATGCCCGCAGTTCGCGCATGGCCATCGAAGCGCTGGTGGGCAATTCGGTCGGTTATGAATTCATCCGCTCCGAGAAAGTGGGCGAGTCACTCATCAAGCTGACCTACATCGAGAAGACCGAGCGCCAGGCCATTCCCTGGCAGTTCATCTTCTACAAGGCGCCCACCGGCTGGGCGGTGAGCACCTTCAGCAATGGTGCCGATGTCGATACGCTGTTCGACCACTGAACCCGATCAGATCACCCGTTGCGGCTCCAGGTCCGCGCTCTCGATCTCGCTGGCCATGCCGCTGATCTTGTCGGCGATGATGCGCGAGGAACCGCAGGCCGTGGTCCAGCCATTGGAGCCATGGCCGGCGTTGAGCCACAGGTTGCCATAGCGGGTGGCGCCGATCAGCGGTGCGCCATCCGGTGTCATCGGGCGCAGGCCGGCCCAGTATTCCACCCGGGCCAGGTCGGCACCCTGTGGATAAAGATTCTTCAGTGACTTCAGCGCCGTGGCGCAATCGCGCGGTCTCACGCGGGTATCCCAGCTGCCGATCTCGGCGGTGCCGGCCGCGCGGATGTGCTGGCCCATGCGGGTGATGGCGACCTTGTAGTACTCGTCCATCACGCCGCTGCGGGGCGCGCCGGCCGGATCGGCCACCGGCACCGTGA
>JAFAMT010000239.1 GCA_019233085.1 Herbaspirillum sp. | reverse complement strand
CTACACCAAGGAAGACATGGAGATCCTGCTGCGCGCCGATGCGCTGCCGGCCGATCGCCTGATGGGGGTGGAGACCGGTGGCTGCCCGCACACGGCCATCCGCGAGGACGCCTCGATCAACCTGGAGGCGATCGCCCGCATGAGCGCGGACTTCCCCGACCTGGACCTGATCCTAGTGGAGTCCGGTGGCGACAACCTGGCGGCCACTTTCAGCCCCGAGCTGTCGGACCTGACCATCTACGTGATCGACGTGGCCGGCGGCGAAAAGATCCCGCGCAAGGGCGGCCCCGGCATCACGCGCTCCGACCTGCTGATCATCAACAAGACCGACCTGGCGCCCTATGTGGGCGCAAATCTGGATATCATGGCGGCCGATGCCAAGCGCATGCGTGGCGAACGCCCCTTCGTGTTCACCAACCTGCGCAGTGGCGATGGGGTGGAGAAGGTGATCGAGTACATCCGCAAGCAAGGCTTGCTGGACGAGAAGCCAGGTCAATGAACGCGGCTTGAATCAATGACTGCCGTTCGGACTGAGTAGACCCGACAGGGCCGTATCGAAGACGTGACGATCGAGCGCCTTCGATACGCAGCAGAGCCGCTACTCAGTCCGAACGGAAAGCGCATCGTATCGACTGTCCGACGCTGCCCCTACAACTTAGACCCGCCTGTCATTTTTTGCAGAATCTGCCCAAGGAGAAATCATGTTTGCACTCACCACCAAGACCCGCGCCCGCCTGGGCGTGCTGGCCGTCACCGCGCTGGCGGCCGGCTCCGCGCTAGCCCACCCGGGCCATCCCGGTTCGACCATGGATGCCACGGCCAGCATGGCCGCCGGCTTCGCCCATCCGTTCTCGGGCATCGATCACCTGCTGGCCATGCTGGCCGTGGGCCTGTGGGCGGCGCAGAACAAGCAGCGTGCGCTGTGGGTGCTGCCGCTGGCTTTCCCGCTGATGATGGTGGCGGGTGCACTGCTGGCCTTCGCCGGCCTGCAAGTGCCGGCCGTGGAAACCGGTATCGCCGCTTCGGTAGCGGTGCTGGGTCTGCTGATCGCGTTTGCCGTGCGCATGCCGCTGTGGGGCAGCACGCTGGTGGTGTCGCTGTTCGCGATGTTCCATGGCTACGCGCACGGCGCGGAACTGCCGCACGGTAGCTCGGCCGCGCTGTATGGTGCCGGCTTCATTGCCGCGACCGCGCTGCTGCATGCGGCCGGTCTGGGTATCGGCCTGGTGGCCGGCCAGAAGATGGCTGACCGCGTGGTGCGCATCGGCGGCGTGGGTATCGCCGCCGTGGGTGCTTACCTGCTGGCTGCTTAAGGTAGTTGCTGTCGTACTTCCTGCTCTCCTTGCCGGACGCCATGTGCGTTCGGCAGGGAGAGGCCGGATCGCTGGTACCATGAGCGCGTGCGTGTCGCCATATCGCTCAATCTCGTGCGGCCTTTTCTCTTCTTTGCGCGCCTCACTTCCGTTTCACGGATCTTTTCTTCCCCCTCCGCAGTTTCTCCCTGCTTTCTTTTGCCGCATCTCCTTGCATGCGCTGTGTATAAGTTTTCTGCTTGATCTCGGTGCGCTCATCGGCTGTGTATAAGTTAGATTCCGTGGTGGTTCCCGTCGCATTGTGGATAGGGAAATCGGCCAGGACATTGCGTTTGCGGTGACTGAAGCCCAGCCATTCCAAGACTGTGACTTACTTTTTCCGAGCGTTGGTCGCGGGCCTGTGTATAAATCTGATCCGTGGATAAGGCTTGCGCTGACTGCGCTGTGGATAAGATGAATCCAATCACGGGGCGGTACACGCCCAATTTCGCTGTTGATAACACGAGACGGGATACGATCGCTGCCAATTCAGCGGGAAGCATCAATGATGACTGTTGGCCCGCCGCGGTCGATACCTGGGTTGCGCGAAGCCGGCGAGGAAGATTGAGGAGAGGGGGATGGAGTGTGGAGTGGGGAATGGGTTCTGCAGGGACAATAAAAAACGTCCGCCCAAAGCAAAAACCCTCGCTACTTGCGTAACGAGGGTTCTTGGGAGTAACAAGCCTGACGATGACCTACTTTCACACTGGTTGCAGCACTATCATCGGCGCGAAGTCGTTTCACGGTCCTGTTCGGGATGGGAAGGGGTGGTACCAACTTGCTATAGTCAGCAGGCATAACTTGTATAGTGCCTTGCTCTCGAACAGAGCAGCAAGCAACTCAAACTGGAAGGAGTATTAGATTCTGGGGTGTGATGCACTAGG
>JAFAMT010000088.1 GCA_019233085.1 Herbaspirillum sp. | reverse complement strand
GTGGCCAGGCCGCCATAGAGCGCCACCATCACCCCGATCAGCAGGACCAGGAAGGGCAGCACGCGCGGCAGCATCTCCACCTTCTGCGCCAGCGTGAAATGCTCGTCATCCAGGTAGGCCGACTTGGCGCCCCCGGCGCTGTAGACCGCATGGGCCAGCTTGTACTCCTTGCGCGCCCGATAGACGGCATACCCGGCAAACAGGATCACCAGCAACACGCCCGGTCCGATGCCAGCCAGGAACAGCCGGCCCAGCGACTGCTCGGCCGCCACCGCGTACAGGATCATGGTGATCGAGGGCGGCAGCAGGATGCCCAGGGTGCCGCCGGCAGCGATGATGCCCGCCGCAAACCCGGGCGAGTAGCCGCGACGGCGCATCTCCGGAATGCCGGCCGAGCCGATGGCCGAGCAGGTCGCCGGCGACGAACCGGCCATGGCCGCAAAGAGCGCGCAGGCAAACACGTTGGCGATGCCCAGTCCGCCCGGCACCTTGTTCAGCCAGGCGTGGATGGCCGAATACAGGTCCTTGCCGGCCGGGGATTTGCCGATGGCCGCCCCCTTCAGGATGAATAGCGGAATGGATAGCAACGTGATGGAAGCGATTTCCTCGTAGACGTTTTGCGTGATGGTATCAAGCGCCGATTCCGGCATGAAGAAATACATGAAGCCGGTCGCCACCACGCCCAGGGCGAAGGCGATCGGCATGCCCGAACACATCACCAGGATGGTGACCACGCCATAGAGCACACCCAGGGTCAGCGGACTCATTGCGCACCTCCGGCCTGCGGGGCGGGAACGGTGCCGGTGATGCGCACCAGCACCTGCACCAGCAATTGCAGGGTCAGCATGGTCATGCCCAGCGCCATCAGCGAATACGGGATCCACAACGGCGGCGCGAAGGTGGAAGAAGTGGTCTGGCCTTCCACCCAGGCTTCATGGAACAGCGTCCAGGATTTCCAGGTGAAGAAGGCGCAGAAGGCCAGCGACAGCAGGTCGACGATGAACATGCGGATGCGGTTGGCCAGCGGCGAGAGCAAACCTGCCAGCGCTTCGATGCCGATATGCCCGCGCAGCGACTGCACATGCGCCGAGCACAGGAAGATCACCCCCACCAGCATGAATACCGAGGCCTCGTCCTGCCAGTCGGTGGGCTGATGGAAGAAGTAGCGCACCACCACCGAGTAGGTGAGGATGCAGGAAGTCACCAGCAAGGCAATCATGCCCAGCAACACCGCCACCCGGTGATAGCCTTGCAGGATGGCTGCCAGCCAGGCCACCGGGGCACTCGCAGGAACGGCCGGACGCGCTGCGGCCGCGCCGGGCATCTCGAAACCATGGCTCATAGGGTCTTCTCCGCCAGGGCCAGCAGCTTGGCGCAGCTGGCGTTGCGTGCGGCGAAGTCCTTCCAGGCGGTATTGCGGGCGATGTCCTGCCACTTCTTGACCACCTCGGCATTCAGGTCCACCACCTTGGCGCCGGCCTTCTGGTAGACCTGGGCCACGGCGATATCGTCGGCCTGGGCGGCCTTGGTGGCGAACTGTTCCATCTCGGCGCCCACCGCCATGATGACGGCTTGCTGGTCCTTGGGCAGCTTGTCGAAGACGGCCTTGGACATCATCAGCGGCTCGAACATGTACCAGTAGGCTTTGTCGCGCCCGGTGGTGAGGGCCTTGGCCACTTCCTCCAGGCGGAACGACATGAAGGAGGTCGACGAGGTCATCGCCGCATCCATCGCCCCGGTCTGCATGGCGGCGTAGATTTCATTGGAGGGCAGCGTCACCACGGCCGCGCCTGCCTCCTTCAGGATCAGGTCCATCTCGCGCGAGCCACCGCGCACCTTCATGCCCTTGGCATCGGCCGGATCGACGATGGGCTTGCCGCGCGAGGCTACGCCCCCGGCCTGCCAGATCCAGCTGACGATGACCACGCCCTTCTCGCCCAGCACGCGGGCCAGCTCCTTGCCGACCTCGGCATTCTTCCAGGCTGCGCCCTGCTGGTAGGACGTCACCAGGCCGGGCATCAAGCCGATATTGGTTTCCGGGACTTCACCGCCGGCGTAGTTCAGCGGTACCAGCGACATGTCCAGCGCGCCCTTGCGCATGGCCGAGAACTGCGCGTTGGTCTTCATCAGCGACGAACCGGGATAGATCTCGAACTTCAGCGCGCCCTTGGTGCGCTCGCTGACCTGCTGGGCGAACATGCGTACCAGGCGATCGCGGAAGTCACCCTCGTTGATCGTGCCGCCAGGAAACTGGTGCGAGATCTTCAGGTTGGTGCTCTGCGCCCACGCGGCCGGCATGCCGGTCACAAGCGGGGCTGCAGCCAGGGCGCCAAGGAAATGGCGGCGGGTCATTGCGGTCATGGTGGTGTCTCCTCCAGGGATTGATGGATGCTGCGTGTGTTTTTATGCTCTCATCGTGTATACAATTTCTTCTGAAACGCATACATTGTCAAGCATTGATCCCGTGGAGCACACTCCCCTTTACAATGATTGCTTTAAAGGCAACATGATCATGGACACGCCAAAGACCCGTTCCGAAACCCTGCGCGAATCGATCGAAGAACTGATCGCCGTCGGCAAGCTGGCGCCGGGCCAGCACCTGGATGAAACCTCGCTGGCCGAGGAGTTCGGCGTCTCGCGCACGCCCATCCGCGAGGCCCTGATCCAGCTGGCCTCGATGGGCATCGTCGAGATGCGGCCGCGACGCGGCGCCATCGTGGCCGAGATCGGCCCGCAGCAATTGATCGAGATGTTTGAAGTGATGGCCGAATTCGAGGCCATGTGCGGTCGCCTGGCGGCGCGCCGCATGACGCCGGCCGAGCATGCCGAGCTGCAGGCGGCGCACCAGGCCTGCCAGGCCGCGCGCGACGCCAGCGATCCGGATGCCTATTTCTATCTGAACGAGGCCTTCCACGACCATATCTACGCCGGCAGCCACAACCGCTTCCTGGCCGAGCAGGCGCGTGCCCTGCACCGCCGCCTGCGCCCCTATCGGCGCCTGCAGCTGCGGGTGCGCGACCGCCTGAAGATGTCCTTCGACGAACACCACGCGGCCGTCGAGGCCATCATCGCCGGGGACGCCGAGAAGACCGTGGAGGTCCTGCGCCAGCACATCATGATCCAGGGCCAGCGCTTTGCCGATCTGGTGGCATCGCTGCACCAGCTGAAGTCGGCCGCCTGATCCTGGCGGTGGGCGGACTTAGCCCGCCATAGGCTGGGGTTGCCGGGCCTGTTCGATGAAGGCGCGCAGGTAATCGATGCCGACATCGGCCTCGCGCGCCCCCAGGTAGATATGCTTGGCAATGCCCTCCTTGCCCAGGCGCACCGGCACCACCGCCATCTTGTCGGCATATTCCAGCACCAGCCAGCGCGGCAGGGCGGCAACGCCACGACCGCTGGCCACCATCTGCAGCATGATGTCGGTGGTCTCGATGGTCTTGTGGCGCCGTGGGGTGATGCCGGCCGGGGCCAGGAACATGGTGTAGATGTCGAGCCGATCCACCGGCACCGGATAGGTCACCAGCACCTCACTGCCCAGTTGCCGGGGCGTGACGTAGTCCTGCTGCGCCAGCGGGTGTCCAGCGGCCACCACCAGCACCTGCTCGTAGTCGAACACCGGCTCGAAGACCAGGCCGGGCTTGTCCAGCGGATCGGGCGTGACCAGCAGGTCGATCTCGTAGCCAAAGAGCGCGCCG
>JAFAMT010000075.1 GCA_019233085.1 Herbaspirillum sp. | reverse complement strand
GGCAGCGGCGGGGTTTCATCATGATGGCGCACGGTCTCGCGCAGCTCGAAGGGCGGCGAAGTCTCTTCCGGGATCTTGAACAGGCCGGCACGGCGGAAACCGCGACCATAGCTCACCCGCGAGGACAGCACCGACACCGGCACCGATACCGCCAGCGAACCGGCAATCGGGATCAGCCACCAGATGAAGGACGGATTGAGCCAGTACACCAGCGCACCCCAGGCCACACCCAGCACCGAATGCCAGCCGTGGCGGCGCAGCGCCTCGCCCCAGCCGGTTTCATTGTCGGCGCGCGGGGGCGATTTCCAGCCGGCGTTCCAGCCCAGGAAAGCGCCCAGCACGAAGCGCGTGTGGAAGAGCATGCGCACCGGGGCCAGCGCCATCGAGAACAGCAGTTCGATGAGCATGCTCACCAGCAGCGCCAGCGCGCCGCCAAAGCCGCGCGCGCCCTTCACCGCGAACAGCAGCACCGCCAGGACCTTGGGCAGGAACAGGATGGTGGCCGTCGCCGAGACCAGCGCCAGGGCCTTCTCCGGGTGCCACTCCGGCCAGATCGGGAAGAGCTGGCGCGGCGAGGTGAAGTAGGTCGGGTCGATCAGCGTATGGGCCGCCAGCAGCACCGTGGAGAGGATCAGGAACAGCCCCCACAGCGGCGCCGAGACATAGGCCATGACACCGGTGACGAACACCGCGCGATGCACCACGTGCATGCCACGCGCCAGGAACAGGCGGAAGTTCATCAGGTTGCCCTGGCACCAGCGGCGATCGCGGCTCAACTCGTCGAGCAGGTTGGGCGGCATTTCCTCGTAGCTGCCATCGAGGTCGTAGGCAATCCACACCGACCAGCCGGCGCGTCGCATCAGCGAGGCTTCGACGAAGTCGTGCGACATGATCGGCCCGGACAGGTTGCCCTTGCCCGGCAACGGCGCCAGCGCGCAGTGCTTCATGAAGGGCTGCAGGCGGATGATGGCGTTGTGGCCCCAGAAATGCGATTCGCCCAGCTGCCAGTAGTGCAGGCCGGCGGTAAACAGCGGGCCATAGACACGGGTCGAGAACTGCTGGATGCGGGCATACAGCGTATCGCGGCCAGCCGCGCGCGGCGCGGTCTGGATGATGCCAGCGCCCGGATGGGCTTCCATCAGGCGGGTCAGCTTGGTCAGGCACTCGCCGGTCATGACGCTATCGGCGTCCAGCACCACCATGTAGCGGTAGTCGGCGCCCCAGCGGCGGCAGAAGTCATCCAGGTTGCCGCTCTTGCGCTTGACGCGGCGGCGGCGATGCCGATAGAAGATGCGACCGAAGCCGCCAGTCTCGCGGCACAGCCGGTTCCACGCCGCGGTTTCTGCCGCGCAGATATCGGCCTCGCCACTGTCGGAGAGGATGAAGAAGTCGAAATGCGCGATCTGGCCGGTACGTTCCAGCGACTCGTAGGTCGCCCGCAAGCCCGCGAAGACCCGCGCCACATCCTCGTTGCAGATGGGCATGACGATGGCCGTGCGCGCCTCAGGGGCGATCTCGTTGTTGCCGGCCTTCTCGTGCGAGATCAGGTACTTGTCGTCCCCGCGCATCAACACCAGGAAGCCGGTCATGGCCGTCCAGAAGCCCGCCGACACCCACAGGAACAGCAGCCCGAAGAGGAACAGCACCACCATCTCCAGCGGCTTGGTGCCGTGGTAGGGCAGCACGTCGCTCATGAAATAGGTGGCCATGGAGGTCTGCAGCACCATCAGCACCAGCAGCGTGATGCGGCGGATGTTGCCGGTATGCTGCCAGTGGCCCTTGGGATCGGGCGCCTCGGACTGGTCCAGGTGGTCTTCGATGTAGCGCGGTTCGTCATCGACCACCGGAGTCGGCTCGGCCACCTTGGCGCGGCCCTTGCGGGCGCGGCGCCAACGGCTGGGACGACGCTCCAGGCGGCGGTTTTCTTCCTCCACCCAGCGCGAGAAGGGATTCAACTCGCCCCAGGGACGGGGCACCATGGACTTGCGGTTCAGCGCCGGGCCATAGGCGATGTGCGGCTGGCCGCGCTCCTGGCCGATAGCTGGTACGCTGCTGGCCGCCTCTGGCTGGGAGGGCGACGACGGATACATCAGGCGCAGGCGCGCATCGACCGAGGCCTGCGCCACCGCCGGCAAGGCGGCGGCATCGCGCCCGGTCTGTTCGGCCAGCACGCGGTGCAGGTCGGCCACCGGGTCACCGGAGCCGATCGCCCCCGCCCGCGCGGCTAGGTCCTGGCGTTGCGCGGCCGACAGCGGCAGGCGCGCCAGGTAATCCTCCAGCGCCTGCGAGGCGGCCTGGGTCTGCCTTAGTTGGGGGGTAATATGTAGCTCCACGTTTCGGACAAGGTTGTGCCGCCATTGGCATTGCGCAGGAACCCGCGCAGCTCGATCGGCTTGTTATCTTCCACCCGGCGCAGCTTGACTTCCACACGCCAGCCGCCGGTCATCTCGTTCTTGCGCGTAGTCACGCTGGCCACCTTGCCATTGGCATCGGCCTCGACCACACCCTCCACCCGCGCATTGGCGGGCAGCTTCTTGAGATTGCCACCATCGAAATCGATGGCCAACTGCTGGAAATCATCCGGCTTGCCGTCCTGGCGCGGCCGGTAGCCGTGGCCGTACAGGGTCTGGGTGACCCAGGCCAGGGGCGGACGCTTTTCATTGTCCTTCTGCCACAGCAGGCGGTACTCGACGTTATACGGCTGGCCCGGCTTGGGCAGCGTATTGGGGATCCAGTAGGCGACGATGTTGTCGTTGGTCTCGTCGGGCGTGGGGATCTGCACCAGCTCCACGCGACCCGAGCCCCACTTGCCCTTGGGTTCGACCCAGGCGCTGGGACGGGTCTGGTAGTTGTAGTCCAGGTCCTCGTAGTGGGAGAAGTTGCGGTCGCGCTGCATCAGCCCGAAGCCCATCGGGTTATCGAAGGAGAACGAGGTCACCAGCAGCCGCTTGGGATTGACCAGCGGACGCCACAGCCACTCGCCGGTACCCGATTGCATGGCCAGGCCATCCGAATCATGCACTTCCGGACGGAAGTCGTCGGCCGGACCCGGCTGGTTCTCGCCGAAGAGGAACATGCTCGTCAGCGGGGCAATGCCCAGCTTGGTCACGTTGCTGCGCAGGAAGAGCTGGGCCTTGACGTCCATGACGGTGTCGGCCCCCGGCTTGATCACGAAGCGGTAGGCCCCGGTGGCGCGCGGCGAATCCAGCAGCGCATAGACCACCAGCTCCTTGGCATCAGCCGCGGGACGCTCCAGCCAGAACTCGGTGAAGCGCGGGAATTCCTCGCCCGAATAGAGCGCCGTATCGATGGCCAAGCCGCGCGCGGACATGCCATAGCTCTGGCCGCGTCCCATGGCACGGAAGTAGCTCGCGCCCTGGAAGGTCAGCACATCATCCTTGACCTTGGCCGAGTTCAACGGGAAGCGGATGCGGAACCCCGAAAAGCCGACATTGCGCAAGCTGCGTGCATCGATGCTGCGCACCGCGCTGTAGTCGAACAGGGCCGGGCTGAAATGGATCTCGCGCACGGCATCGCCGGCCACCTCATTGATCTTGACCGATTCGGTGAAGCTGGCGCCGGGATGGATGAAGGACAGCTCGAAGGGCAGCTTCTGCGCCCGCCACCAGGACTTGTCGTCGCGGAAGTAGATCTGGCTGGCCTGCTCGTAGCTCAGCTCCTTGAGCGCCTTGGGCAGCTCGTCGGAGGGCTTCTTGTAGGACTTGCCGGCCAGCGCCTTGGCGCGGGCCGCCACCGTATTGAAATCGAACGCCAGTGCGGCGTGGGGCAAGGCCAGCGCCAGCAGACCCGCCAGGGTCGCCGGTGCGGCAAACCGGCGCCACCAGGCCGGTCTTGCGGCGCTGTGCGGGGTCCGGAGTCCCTCGCCAGGCCGGGAGGTGGTGTGGAGCAGCATTATTGTTTTGTCTGACATGCAATTTTCTGGTTGATGGCTTTACGCTGGCGCGGTAGCTGCGGCGCCAACGGCTAAAGCAGGCGCTAGTTTACCCAAATGTTGCAAGGATTGTTCGTGTGGATGAGGCAGATCCGGCATTAAAATGCGGCAAAATGCGGCACATGCGGAGTTAACCAGCAGCAACATGGCGATGCAAGCTTTGGGTTCAGGCCCTGCCCGCCTGCCCGCGGTTCCCCTATAAGGGCAGGTGCGGACGCAGAAAGTTCCGTGCCGCAGCATGACTGCTGTAACATATCGGCCCGACCCATCGGCCGCAAATCCGCCGCAGCCCCTTGCCGGGCGCGCCCGTCCACCCAGTCCAGCCAGGATCCAGCCCGCATGACCACTTCTTCCGGCCAGCTCACCATCGTCGTCGCCACCGACCTCAACAACGGCATCGGCATCAACAACACCCTGCCCTGGCACCTGCCGGAAGACCTCGCGCACTTCAAGCGCACCACCTCGGGACACGCCATCCTGATGGGCCGCAAGACCTTCGAATCGATCGGCCGGCCGCTGCCCAACCGCCGCAACATCGTCATCACCCGCAATGCCAGCTGGCAACACGAAGGTGTGGAGACGGCCGGATCCCTGCAGGAAGCCGCCGCCCTGGCGGGCGCCGCGCCGGCCTTCATCATCGGCGGCGCGCAAGTCTATGCCGACGCCCTGCCGCTGGTGGACCGGCTCATCATTACCCGCATCGACCAGCGTTTCGACTGCGACGCCTTCTTCCCGGCGCTCGACAGCAGCATCTGGCAAGAGACCGCGCGCGAGTCGCACCACTCCGAAAAAGCGGGATTGGACTACGCTTTTGTGACATACCAAAGACGTTGAAAGCGAGGCGGCGGGAGGCTGTTGTTTTTTCCGGTTTTTGCTTAAACTGCGCAGCTCTTTAGCACACATTGCGCGCATATCTGCGACAATCCCGCTTTCATTTTTCCGGCGCGCAAGCCTGCCAGCCCAGGCGCTTTTCCTTTTCACCCTGCGCGCGCGACGCCTATCCGGCGCTGTAGCCCGCAAAGCCTGGAGAATTCCATGAAATTCCGATTCCCCATCGTCATCATCGACGAAGACTTCCGCTCTGAAAACACGTCCGGCCTGGGCATCCGCGCCCTGGCCGACGCCATCCAGGAAGAAGGCATGGAAGTGCTGGGTGTGACCAGCTACGGCGACCTGGCCCAGTTCGCCCAGCAGCAATCGCGCGCCTCGGCCTTCATCCTGTCCATCGACGACGAGGAAATGGGCGCCGGCTCGGACGAGGAAACCGATTTTGCCCTCAAGGCCCTGCGCGCCTTCGTCAGCGAGATCCGCCACAAGAACGCCGACATCCCCATCTACCTCTACGGTGAAACCCGCACCTCGCGCCACATCCCCAACGATGTGCTGCGCGAGCTGCACGGCTTCATCCACATGTTCGAGGACACCCCCGAATTCGTGGCCCGCCACATCATCCGCGAAGCCAAGTCCTACCTGGACGGCCTGGCGCCGCCCTTCTTCCGCGCCCTGGTGGAATACGCCAACGATGGCTCCTATTCCTGGCACTGCCCCGGCCACTCGGGTGGCGTGGCTTTCCTGAAGTCGCCGGTGGGCCAGATGTTCCACCAGTTCTTCGGCGAGAACATGCTGCGCGCCGACGTCTGCAACGCCGTGGAAGAGCTGGGCCAGCTGCTGGACCACACCGGCCCGGTGGCCAATTCGGAACGCAATGCCGCGCGCATCTTCAACGCCGACCACTGCTACTTCGTCACCAACGGTACCTCGACCTCCAACAAGATGGTCTGGCACTCGACCGTGGCGCCGGGCGACATCGTTGTGGTGGACCGCAACTGCCACAAGTCCATCCTGCACTCGATCATCATGACCGGCGCCATTCCCGTGTTCCTGATGCCCACCCGTAACCACCTGGGCATCATCGGCCCGATCCCGCTGGAAGAATTCACGCTGGAAAGCATCCGGAAAAAGATCGAAGCCAACCCCTTCGCCCGCGAAGCCAAGAACAAGAAACCGCGCATCCTGACCATCACGCAATCGACCTACGACGGCGTGGTCTACAACGTCGAAACCCTGCGCGAGATGCTCGACGGTGAAATCGACACCCTGCACTTCGACGAAGCCTGGCTGCCGCACGCCACCTTCCACGACTTCTACAAGAACATGCACGCCATCGGCAAGGATCGTCCGCGTGCCAAGAAGTCGATGATCTTCGCCACCCAGTCGACCCACAAGCTGCTGGCCGGCCTGTCGCAAGCCTCGCAGGTGCTGGTGCGCGAATCGGAAACCGTGCAACTGGACGAGGACGCCTTCAACGAAGCCTTCCTGATGCACACCTCGACCTCGCCGCAATACTCGATCATCGCCTCCTGCGACGTCGCCGCGGCCATGATGGAAGCCCCCGGCGGCACCGCCCTGGTGGAAGAAAGCATCCTGGAGGCGCTGGACTTCCGCCGCGCCATGAAGAAGATCGACCAGGAATTCGACAATGACTGGTGGTTCCAGGTCTGGGGCCCGGACAAGTTCGCCGACGACGGCATCGGCGAGCGCGAAGACTGGGTCATCAAGGCAGAAGATACCTGGCACGGCTTCGGCAACCTGGCACCGGGCTTCAACATGCTCGACCCGATCAAGGCCACCATCGTCAACCCGGGCCTGGCGCTGAACGGCCAGTTCGGCGAGACCGGCATCCCGGCCTCGATCGTGACCAAGTACCTGGCCGAACACGGCGTGATCGTGGAGAAGTGCGGCCTGTATTCCTTCTTCATCATGTTTACCATCGGCATCACCAAGGGCCGCTGGAACACGCTGGTGACGGCGCTGCAGCAGTTCAAGGACGACTACGACAAGAACCAGCCGATCTGGCGCATCCTGCCCGAGTTCGCCCAGCGCAACCCGCGCTACGAGCGCCTGGGCCTGCGCGACCTGTGCCAGCAGATCCACGAGACCTACCGCGCCTACGACGTGGCCCGCCTGACCACCGAGATGTATCTCTCGGACATGCAGCCGGCCATGAAGCCCTCGGACGCCTTCTCCAAGATGGCCCACCGCGAGATCGAGCGCGTCCCCCTGGACGAACTCGAAGGCCGCGTCACCTCGATCCTGCTCACCCCCTATCCGCCGGGCATCCCGCTGCTGATCCCGGGCGAGATCTTCAACAAGACCATCGTCGATTACCTGAAGTTCGCGCGCGATTTCAACGAGAAATTCCCCGGCTTCGAAACCGACGTGCATGGCCTGGTCAAGCGCGAAGTCAATGGCCGCCGCGATTACTTCGTGGATTGCGTCAAGCAGTAAGCGACAACGCCCCGACCCACGCCAGCTCCAGGCAGGACGAGCCAGCCGATACCCGCAAGGGTGTCGGCTTTTTTTCAATCATTGCAAGCGAATCCAATTGACCAAGACCCTGTTGCTGCCCATCCTGACCGCGCTCACGCTGCTGCATGGCATGCCGGCGCATGCCGCCCCACCGGGGCAGGAAGATCCCCCGCCGGTGCGTGCCTTTGCCGAACAGCCACGCGCGCAGATGTTCGTGCTCTCCCCCGACGGCAGCACACTGGCCTACGTGCTCAACAAGGATGGCAGCAGCTACCTGAGCACGCTGGTGCTGGGCGCCCCAGCGCCGACCGTCCTGCTCACCACAGACAACCAGAAATACCGTTTCCAGAGCCTACGCTGGGCCGGAAACCAGCGGCTGCTGGCCAGTGCGCGCTATCCCGACTACCGCTATGGCGTGGCTACCTATGAGAGCCGGCTCATCGCCATCGATGCCAATGGCGGCAATCTCAACGGCAACCTGCTGGATTCGGCCTTCCGCTTCCAGCGTCCGCGCAATGTGCCGCAGTTCCAGGATCGTATCCTGGGCAAGTCCGCCGCCGGCCCCGACAGCGTACTGCTGGCGCTGGACATGGAGCGTGCCGCCCAGCCCGACGTCTACAGCCTGGATGTGAAGACAGCGCAATTGACCCGGGTCGCCAGCAACCGCGGATACATCCGCCAGTGGATGGCCGACCGCAACGGCGAGGTCAGGCTAGGCTATGGCTGGCGCGAGAAGGAAATGCAGATGATCGTGCGCGCCCCCGGTGACAAGACCTGGAAGACGCTCAGCACCTGGGTAGCCGACGACTACGCGCAAGTGGCCGCACGCGCCATCACGCCCCTGGGATTTGACGCCGATGGCCGCTACCTGTACGTCTACGCCGATCACCAGGGCCGCCAGGCACTGTTTCGCATCGATACCGCCGATCCCGCGTTTGCCCGCACGCTGGTCCACGACGACCCGCAATTCGACCTGACGGGCCAACTGATCTGGTCCGACTGGCAGAAGCAATACGTCGGTATCCGCTATGCCGGCCAGTACGGCAAGCGCGTCTACTGGAATGAGCCCGCCCGGGCCCTGCAAGAGGAAATCGACCGCGCCCTGCCCGGCCAGACCAATACCATCTTCAGCAGCAGCGAGGATGGACTGAGCCTGCTGATTGCCTCCACCGCCCCCAACGCACCCAGCACGATCTACTGGCTGGAACGCAAGAGCGGCAAGATGCGCAAGATCATCGACACCCGCCCGGCGCTGGCCGAGCACCAGATGCCCATGCCACGCCCGGTGTCCATCACCAGCCGTGACGGCACCGTGCTGCATGGCTATGTCACCGCCCCCTGGCACCGTGCCGGACGCAGCGGCCCGACACCCCTGGTCGTGTTCCCGCACGGCGGGCCGATCAGCCGCGACAGCGGGCAGTTCGATGTGTATGCGCAGTTCTTCGCCAGTCGCGGCTGGGCGGTGCTGCAAGTCAATTTTCGTGGTTCGTCCGGCTATGGCGCCGAATTCGAGCAAGCCGGCCTGCAGCGCTGGGGCATGGAGATGCAAGACGATCTGACCGACAGCGTGCGCTGGAGTATCGAACAGGGCATCGCCGACCCAGGCAAGATCTGCATCGTCGGTGGGTCCTATGGCGGCTATGCCGCGCTCATGGGCATCATCAAGACACCCGAGCTGTATCGCTGCGCAGTCAGCCTCAATGGCGTGACCGACCTGCGCGATCTGCTGGCCAACGCCCAGCGTTTCGACGGTTACGAGATTGGTGCAGAACGCATCATCGGCCGCTGGTGGGGAGACCGCGAACGCCTGCGACAGACCTCGCCGATCAACCACGCCGCCGCCATCCGAACGCCGCTGCTGCTCATCCACGGCAAGCAGGACCGCACGGTACTGGTGGAACAGTCACGCGACATGGCCGACGCGCTCAAGGCAGCAGGCAAGCGCGACTATCGCTACCTCGAGCTGCCACTGGGCGACCACCAGTTATCGCGAGAAGAAGACCGCCTCGAAGTCTTCACCGAGATGGAAAGCTTCCTGCGCCGATACCTGGATCAGGACACGCCGAGATAGACGCCCCCCCCCACCAGCGAGCCGCCTGAGCGCTCAGGCGGCTCGCTTCCAGAAGTCCACGATCAGCACGACCCGCTCGGACTCCCCCTGATTGCCGGCGCTATGCAGATTGCGATCGTCGAATACGGCGACCTTTCCGTGCTGTGCCACATGCCGCTCGCCCAGAACCTCCAGCCAGGCCTCGGGCGGGCAGATCAATCCCAGGTGCGACCGCCACACGCCATCCACCGCACCGACGTGCGGCACGATCACGCAGCCTGGACGCAAGATCGAGAAACCCGCCAACAACACACCCGGGATCTGCAGCACCAGTTCCCGGGTCCTTGGGCAGAGCGACTCTCCTGGCATCCGGTGATCCGGGTAATGGATGCCCAGCACATCCCACAAGCCGTTATGCAAGTCGGTCTCAGGCCATTCGATCACCATGTTGGCCGCCGCGAGATATTCGTCGCGGATGATCTGCCAGTTGTCTTCCAGTAGTTTCAGGTGGGGATGGGTGTCCGAGTATTGGAATGAGGTCATTTGGATCGGAGGAGTGATCTATGCGGGGGCATGTTGCTATCTGATCGTGCTGGTCGGCAATGCGGGAGTTTGGGGCGATAGCGGAAACTTTTTATTAGTTTTGTTTGGTCACTCAGCTTGAGCAGGTTTTTAGTGGGTCATTACAGACCTTCACAGTGCTTGCAGTCCTGTGGGTATCCTGTCGCAGTGCGACCATCTCAAAAAACCCCAGCATGCTGAGGTACTTGGCGACATTCTCATAATGTATTGGATGCTCTCGACAAGAGAAAATCGGGCCAGAAAATACAGGCCGACAAATTTCGCCTTCCATTGTAGCAATGGAGCTGAGCGTGCCACTTACTCCGAAAAAACTAATTTCCTAGAACAGTCGCGGCAAACTCATTTAATTAAAGGGTTCTTCAAATCAAACGAGGACTCGTCAAGCACATCCCCAGTGAATGCCGCTGTCGTAGCCAGGTTTAACCTCTCAGTAAATGATTGAAGCTGATGGCGATTCAGATTGCTGATGAAAAATGCATCTTGCTCATCAAAATGAGCCGTAATTAGAGAGGAAATTCTCACATATGTTTTTACGATCACAGCAGCTAAATCCTTGCTGATATTCTCATCGTCTTCGTCGATCCCGATTTGAGTTAAATCGAAATGCAATTTCCAAAATTCGTTTTCATCCCAGATCCCATACTCCGCCAACTTTTCGCAAAAGCATCCTTCCCACAAGTCATTCTCAGGAAGATTTCCATATAGCGCGGAATATTTGTTTTTCATATCAATCACCGATTCGATTCACAGCGCCAATCTCGTAATGCCTAGCGACCTGAACATCTTCCACAAGACACTCCGGATAGATCCATTCTCCCCATTTTCTAACTAACCAATCTTTCGAAATGGCGCGACCACCGCAGTCAGCCTCTAAAGGCAACCTTACCAAGACGCGACCGGCTTTCATCCCCGTACAAACGACAAGAGTATGAGTACTGTTTTCACTGGGAAGATACACCAACATAAAATCTACGATTTCCTCATATGGCCATTCTGCCTTTACTCGAAAGACCGATCCCGCAGCGACTTCATCTGTTTCTTTTTTAATTAGATTTTCCCACTTCATTATTTCACCTAAATGGCGCCCAGGTTGATGCCGCCCACCTTGTCGACCGCCGTGGCGTCGCGTGTATCTGGATTACCGTCAGCGCCTTTCTTGAGCGAGCCGTCTTCGTTTCTTGCGTTGGCGAAGACCTGGGGATTTTCTTTTCCTTCCACCGCAAAGCCCTGCCCGGTCTTGACGGCATCGTAGGCGTTCTTGCCAGCAAACCCGATATGGCCGCTGCCAACGCCTGCATCCACCCCTCTATCGTGCTGTCGGCTGCTTTTTCTCTGCTGCACGGCCTGGATCGCTGAGCGGACTGGGCTGGTGATTTGCAAGGCTCTGGCACAGATTAGCTACCGATGATTACCTTACGATTTCTCAGCTGGATAGTTCTCTGGAAATTTATAGTTCTCGGGGATCTCTGGCCACTTGAACCGTGAATCCCGGAACATCACTTTATCTATTTCATCCTCAATATTTTCAAATAGATTTTTAAGATTATGGGCAGAGATTCCCGCATGCAGCAATGCTGCAAACGCCGTCAACTGGTCATTATTTCTTCTCGCTCTACGGTGAATATCAAAATACATTAAGAGCTTAGATAAGTCGTATTCATGCTGCTCACTAAGTGAATTTTTATAGTCAATAATCCATTCAAATTGCCCATTATCTTTTAACTCTGAATTCATTTCATCGATGGTCAATCCGATACTTGAAGCCAACTCCAGAAATGCTGACTGAATAGAATCCAATCCGTTCTTCTCTTTCATTTCAACTTTCGCCCTTGTTTTCTAGCCGCAGCGACCTTATCGCTGTTAACAGTACCGTCCATGTTCGACACAGTTCGTAGGTTGCACCGTCTGGATCGCCAACAGCACCGGACTGGTGATCTGCGAGGTCCGCCCGCTCTGCTTGAAGACCATGTCCTGCGTATTACGCTCGCTGTCGGTCGCCGCAAGGATGCTGATCTGCTTGGTCAGGATCTCGATATTGCCCTTCGGCGCCAGCACCTTGCTGCCCGTCTGCGCATAGGCATTGTCAGCATTGATGGCAACCTTGCACTCGGCACTAAGGGTCGGGGCGGTTCATTTCTACTTGAATCATTCAACCTTAGTCAGGGGATAGTGAGACCAACCACAATTTTCAATATCTTCTAAAGCGGCACGACAAATTTTCAATCCTTGAAAATCATAGTGTTTTTTATATCAATCTCTTCTGGAGTTTGCCAAGCGGATTCACACTCCTCGCAAGAAGGAATAACTTACCTGAATGTTGACTCTTCATAATGAATAAACGCCCTTGATCACAAACAGGGCACACACTATGCCAGTAGTCCATTTTGAATCTCTCCTCTATTTAGGAAATGAACTTGCCAATTGAGCTTTTGATGTTGTAACGATACGGGCGCTAGTTAGCTGAGCCCCTGATCCCTTAGCTGGTAACAAGGTTCTTCCGGGCTTCTTTTTCTTCGTTGCTGAGTCCGTCAACCGAGCCCGGCAGGTTGTTGATCACCGCCCCCGTCGACGCGCCTAATGCTCCCGTCGCACAGCTGGCGTCCTTCGCCATCGCTCCTGCGCAGGCCACGACCTCATGCAATGCTGCGCGAGCTGTCTCGCTATCCAAACTGTCCGCAATCTTCTTGACCTGTTCAGCACCAAGCCCTTGCAAATAGTTGACGGCGGCTGCCTGTACGAACTGTGACGTCGATCCCGTGACATTTCCTGTCAAGGCTCCGGCAATCGCACTCACATATTGACGATAGTCGCCCTTGGATGACCACTGATCTGCATCCAGGTACTGCTCTGCCAAACTGCGTAGTCGCGCTTCATCCCTTTGCTCAAGGGGCTTGGCACGTTCCTCATCTATCGCCGCATCCAGCTTCTTCTTGGCTGCGTCCGCCTCCTTGGAGCGATTATCAAGGAAGGTCCCCAGCTCACGCGTAAACGCTCCGGCAATGGCAAAGCGATTATCGATATCCTGCTTATCAAAAATCGGCTTGAGCGCGTTGCTTCCGTCCTTGTCGGTACTCACATCCCGATTCACCGACGCCACGGTCTGGTCCGCCGTCTTACCCGTCAACTCCTGTTGCTTCTTGTCGTCCGTGATCGTGACGACGCCGCCGCTGATAGCACTTCGGGTCGTGCTCGACGAACTACCGCTTGCCCCCATCACCATCGGTGGCGTCGCCGAGAAACCACCGCCCTTGTCTGTCGTGGGCAGATCGGATCCTGGCACTCTTGCACCGCCGGTCTGTGCATCCCCCCTTCTGGTCGCGCCCCACCGGATTGTCCTTGCCGGTGCTATAGCCAATGCCGATGCCGACGCTCTGCGCATCGTAGTCTGCCCTGTTCTTGATATCGCTCTGGGTCAGAGTCGCTGTGCTCAGGCTATTCTTGCCATCGACCACCGCCTTGTCCGTGCTGGCAATTGCTGCTTGCCGATGCTCACCCCAAAGCTCCCGCCACAGAAGATCCCGCTGGTCCCCTCATTGCGGAGGAAGGTATTGTCGACCTTGTCGCTGGCGGCGACGATGTTGACGTTGTTTCCCGCGCCGATGGTGGTGCCGGCAGTCGACGCCACAATGCTGCCGGTGACGTTGACGTTCTTGCTCTATATTTCACACTTAGCCGTGAACGCACCAGCGATGGTCAAGCGGTTATCAACAGCATCCTTATCAACACCATTGCAGTAGGAGATGGCAACAATAGGTCTTTATCAACGAGGATGAGAGAAATTCTCGAGAGGAATACAAGCTAGATATCAAACAAATAAACTTACCTTTGCTCATTCTCTAAAAGCCAATAACACCGTAATGATCCGGGAATTCGTAATTCTCTGGAATTTCTGGCCAAATGAATCTGGCATCCCTGAATAGGACTTTATCAAGCTCGCCCTCAATATTCTCAAAGAGATTCATTAGTCTGTGTGCATAAACTCGAGCACCAACCAACGCAGCGAATGCGGCCAATTCGTCTCTCTCCATCCGTGCTTTCTTGGATAGACCGAAAAGGAAAATTAGTCTCTCCAAATGCCTATTAAACTGATCATCGAGCGATATTTCATAGTCAAGGACCCAGTGGCATTGTTCGTTATCATCAATCTCAGCCATCATCTCTTTTTTTGATAAGCCTATTGATTGGGCCAGCGAGAGAAATACCTCCTGCACCACATCCAAACTCTTTTCGTCTTTCATTTCAACCTTCTTCCTTGTTTAAGTGCGGCTGCAGTTTTTTCTTTATTAGGTGTTCCGTCCAAATTAAGAACAACCTGAAATTTTCCATTCTTATCAAAAACCTCAAGGTGGTCTTTATGCTGCCCATCCAGATATAACTGATCGCCTTTCTGAATCTGATCTCCTATACTTCGCTGAGCAACATACACACTTTGTCCGTCGTAACGGGCGTTCGATTTTCTAGTACCTGCACGTATTTCAGTCCCAAATTCGGAACTCTCGAAAAAGTCCTTCATGTTTGGCACCTTACCCGAATTTGGATTGTACGGTTCCTTTACTCGGCTAAGTGTCGCTTGACCTAAACTCTGGATACTGGAACTTACACCAGTAGGACCAAAATCCATCCACGCCTGCTGCAATTGATTAGCAAGCTGATCTAAAACGCTTGCCCGTGCACCAAGTTCCGCAAGGTTCTGATACTGACTATCCAGGTCGTTAATCTGCTCAACAATCTTCGCTTTAGCAAAATCTTTCTGCGCATCCGTTTTTGCAAACGCCAGCGCAATCGTCAGGTCATTTAATGCATCCTGTGCCGAGCTTAAGACTGTTTGGCAACTAATCAGGGTTGCCCCCTTACCCTCGCAGCCTAGCTTCATCTGCGCAGAAAACCATTCTCTTTGTTTTTCAGCTTTTTGCTTCAACCCCTCGAGGCAATTGCCATCCTTTGCGGCACATGCCCTCATCTCCCTAACAAACTGCTTAGAATAAGATCCCGCTAACGCATTATTCTCTGTCTCTAGCTGGGCTGCCAGGGTTACCGTTGCTACGTCTCCGCTCCCGACCGCCGTCGCAATCCCGCCCACAATGCTGGTAACAAGGTTCTTCCGCGCTTCTTTTTCTTCGTTGCTGAGTCCGTCAACCGAGCCCAGCAGGTTGTTGATCACCGCCCCCGTCGACGCGCCTAATGCCCCTGTCGCACAGCTGGCGTCCTTCGCCATCGCTCCTGCGCAAGCCACGACCCCATGCAATGCTGCGCGAGCTGTCTCGCTATCCAAACTGTCCGCAATCTTCTTGACCTGTTCAGCACCAAGCCCCTGCAAATAGTTGACGGCGGCTGCCTGTACGAACTGTGACGTCGATCCCGTGACATTTCCTGTCAGGGCTCCGGCAATCGCGCTCACATATTGACGATAGTCGCCCTTGGATGACCACTGATCTGCATCCAGGTACTGCTCTGCCAAACTGCGTAGTCGTGCTTCATCCCTTTGCTCAAGGGGCTTGGCACGTTCCTCATCCATCGCCGCATCCAGCTTTTTCTTGGCTGCGTCCGCCTCCTTGGCGCGATTATCAAGGAAGGTCCCCAGCTCACGCGT
>JAFAMT010000399.1 GCA_019233085.1 Herbaspirillum sp. | reverse complement strand
GCGATCACCTTGGGGTTGGCGCCGGGATACTGCGCGCGCACCACCACCGAGGGCGGCACCACTTCCGGGTACTCGGAGATGGGCAGCTGCAACATGGCCAGCACACCGCCCAGCAATAGCAGTACCGACAGCACGCCCGCGAAGATCGGGCGGTCGATAAAGAATTTTGAGATGTTCATGTAGGTTCCTTGTCAGTCGTCAGGTTGCAAGCGCCCTGGCAGCGGGCGTTGCATCCCCTGCGACCTGTTCTTGCTTGAATGCGAAAGGGCTGGTGCGGTATCAGGCCTTGCCGGCTGCCGGCGTGGCCGCTGCCTGCGGCTGCATCGGCACCACGGTCGGGGTGATGGCGTCGCCCGGGCGGATGCGTTGCAGGCCGTTGACGACGATGCGCTCACCGGCCTTCAGGCCGCTCTCCACCACCACCAGGCCATCCTGGCCGGCACCCACGCGGATCTGGCGATAGTTGGCGTGGTTGTCCTTGTCGGCCACCATGACGAAGCGCTTGTCCTGGTCGGTACCGACGGCCTTTTCATCGATCAGCACGGCCGCATGCGGCTCGCCGCCGCCCAGGCGTACGCGGGCGTACAGGCCCGGGACCAGCTGGCCGTCGGCGTTGTCGAACACGGCGCGCACGCGGATGGTGCCGGAGGCGGTATCGAGTCGGTTGTCCACCGAGCCGACCCGGCCCTTGCGCGAGTAGCCGTCTTCATTGGCCAGGCCCAGTTCGACCGGTACGCTGGTGCCGGCGGCACGCGCCGGGTTGACGTACTTCAGGAAGCTCTGCTCGTCCACATCGAAGGAGGCATACACCTTGGCCACCGAGACCAGCGTGGTCAGCGGGGCACTGGCCGCACCCGGATTGACGACGTTGCCCACGGTGACTTCGGCGCGCGAGATGCGGCCCGAGACCGGGGCGGTGATGCGGGTGTATTCCAGGTTCAGGCGCGCTGCGCGCAGGGCGGCGCGGGCGGCGGCGACATTGGCGTTGGCTTCGCGGGAGGCGTTCTGCTTTTCCTCGAAGTCGCGCTTGGCGATGGCGTTGTCACCCAAGAGGCGCTGGCCGCGTGCCAGGTCGGAGGCGGTATAGCCGGCACGCGCTTCGGCGCCGGCCAGTTGCGCTTCGGCGCGGGCCACTTCGGCTTCATAGGGACGCGGGTCGATGGTGAAGAGCACATCACCCTTCTTGACCAGGGCGCCATCCTTGAAATGCACGGCCGTCAGGGTACCGCCCACCAGGGGACGGACCTCGACGCGGTCAACCGCTTCGATGCGACCCGAATAGGATTGCCAGTCGATGATCTGGCGATTGACGACTTCGGCCACATCGACCGGTGCCGCCGGAGCGGCGGCCGGGCCGGTGCTGGCATTGGCCGAGAGACCGACCACCGAGATGGCGCCGCCGACCGAGAGGGCGATGACGGCCAGGACGGTGGCGGTAAGGGCGAAACGCTTGCGCAGGGGGGCTGGAGTTTGCATTTTCTTATCCTCAGAGGGCAGTGGAGGGGTTGAGCTTGAAGGGCAGGTAAGGGTGTTGGTCATCGTTGCCTTGCAGACTGGCGAAGCGGCAACGCAGGAAATTGACGATTTCCTTGAGCAGGGGCAGATGCGTGCTCAAGGCGCCATGGGTGATGCCGGCAAAGCGCGAGACCTGCGTGGGCACGCCGGCGCGGATCAGGCTGGAGGCGTATTTCTCGGCCTCCGGGCAGAGCACGTCGCGTTCGGCGGTGGCGATGAAGGCCGCCGGCAGGCCGGCCAGGCGGCTCACTTCCAGCGGCGCGGCATAGGGATGCAGGCGTTGCATGGTCTGCGGCAGGTACTGGCGATAGCTGGCGGCGCACTTCTCGACGGTGAGGTCCGATTGCAGGCGGCCGGCGTCGCCGATCATGCGCATGCTCGGATCCAGCATGGGGCTGATCAGGATCTGCGCGGCCAGCGGCTTGCCGCAGCGGTCGCGGGTCATCAGGGTCAGGGCCACGGCCAGGCCGCCACCGGCGTCGTCACCGGCGACCACCATGCGGTCCAGGTCCACGCCGATCTCATCGGCATGCTTGCAGGCCCAGGTGGCGGCGGCGAAGGCGTCCTCGGGCGCGGCCGGGAAGGGCTTGGCCGGGGCCAGCGCGTAGCCCACCGACAGCACCACGGCCTGGCCATGTTGGGCGATGAAGCGTGCCGGGGTGTCGGCGTCGTCCAGCGAACCGCTGACGTAACCACCGCCGTGGAAATACATCACCAGCGGCAGCCTGGAGCCATCGGCGGCTTCGCGGGCCGGCTGGTAGAGGCGCACCGGAATGCGCCCCAGCGGGCCGGGAACGAAGAAATTGCGGATGTTGACGGAATGCGAGCCTTGCATGATGTGCGCCTGGGCCGAAGCCACTTGTCCAAGATTGAAGCGGATTGTGCGCCACAGCAGGGACTCAAATAAACACCTATAATCCAACAACACTGTTCGGTAGTTCAGAACAATCAAGGCAAGGAAATTCTTCACAATAGGGCTCCCGATAGCGATGGAAATGTCGCTGCAGCCCGTCTGGCAAGACCATGAAAAACCGGTCCCTGCCTTGGAGTGATGCAGCAAATTTCCTTGGAATTGATGTAATTTGGTTTAAATTGAAGTGGACTTGGCGGCTTTTCGCCACATCCATCCAGCATGGCAAGTCGGCGCGCCGGGGGCGGCGCCTCGTTCCGTACCGCGTTTTGTCCTGCCCCCGTCTGCCTCCCCGGTTCTCCCCGGGAGAGGGCGCTAAGGAGAGAGCGATGGACCGTTTCCAGGCCATGCAGGTGTTTACCGCTGTGGTGGATGCCAACAGCTTCACGCGAGCTGCCGACAACCTCAATTTGCCCCGTACCACCGTCACCACCCTGATCCAGGGGCTGGAGAGCATGCTGCAGGTGCGTTTGCTCAACCGCACCACCCGCCGCATCAGCCTCACCCCCGATGGCGCGGCCTATTACGAGCGTTGCGTGCGCATCCTGGCCGACGTGGATGAAACCGAACAATCCTTCCGCAACGTCACGCGCGGCCCGCAAGGGCGGCTGCGCATCGACGTCCCGGCCTCGGTGGGGCGTCTGCTGCTGTTGCCCAACCTGTGCGACTTCTATACCAAGTACCCGGACATCGAACTGGTCATGGGCATGGGCGACCGCCCGGTGGACATGGTGCAGGAGGCGGTGGACTGCGTCATCCGCATCGGCGAGCTGCAGGATTCGTCGATGGTGGCGCGCCGCATCGGCACCTTCCAGACCGTCACCTGTGCCGCGCCGTCCTACCTGGAGCGCCATGGCGTGCCGCACACCATCGAGGATCTGCAGCAGCACAAGTCGGTCCATTATTTCTCCAGCCGCACCGGCCGCACCATCGATTGGGACTTCGTCGTCGATGGCGTCACCCGCGAGGTGAAGATGGACGGCAAGCTCTCCGTCAATGACGGCGACGCCTACGTGGAATGCGCGCTGCAGGGTTTCGGCATGGTGCAGGCGCCGCTCTACATGGTCGCGCGTCACATCGAGGAAGGCCGCCTGGTCGAGCTGCTCTCGCAATGGAAGCCGGCGCCGCTGCCGATCTCGGTGGTCTACCTGCACAACCGCCATCTCTCGCCCAAGGTGCGCGCCTTTGTCGACTGGGTGGCCGAGCTGTTTTCCACCTGCCCGTTGCACAAGGCTTGCACCATGGGCATGGAAGACAAGGAATGCCGTTTCGTCGACAAGTCCGAGCAGACCACGGTGCGTACCGTGGTGGAGCAATACAACATCGCCGAGAGCGTGTTCTGAATCGGATGGGTTTGTCGTGATGCTGTGGATTATGCGACGCCGGTCGCATTTTTCGCGTGCCGAAAGCTGCCGATTTCCTGCCCGATTCTCCGTTGATGCTGCTTTGCACCACCGGTGGTAGTGACCGGCGTGGCGGATTTGCAGCGATCGGCCTGCCGGGCAGGCGTGGCGGCATACCTAATCCTGCTGATTTATTGCCTGATCCTCCGAGGGTTCCGGGTGGAGAATCAGGCAAGCCGGTGGCCGCGTTAAGCTCGCGCCTACTTCCTGACTGAGAGAGCAACATGGACCTGAACCTGCACGCCGTCCACGACACCGCCCCGCTGGCCGATCCTGCCCTGGACCTTGCCGCCACCGCGGCGGCGCCTGCCCAGGCCAGCGACGATCCCCGTTTCGAGGCCATGCAGCAAGAGCTGCTGCAATTGCTGGATCGTTACACCAGCGGCACCGAGGGCATCATCGATACTGCCATTGCGGGCATGGCCATCTACCGCATCACCTGCCCGACCGGGCCCAAGCACACGGTGCAGAACCCGGTCTTCGCGGTCATCGCGCAAGGTTCCAAGCGGCTGCTCATCGGCGACGAGGTCTACGAATACGATCCCATGCATTACCTGGTGGCCTCGGTGGACCTGCCGGTGGTGGGCAAGGTGATGGTGAGCAGCCCCGAGGAACCCTACCTGGGTTTGCGGCTGGAGCTCGACACCCTGGAGATCGGCGCCTTGATCGGCGACGAGAACCTGCCGCTGGCCGCCAGCACGGCCGGCACCGACAGCGCCGCGCGTGGCCTGTACGTCAACCGGCTCGACGTGCAACTGCTGGACGCGGTATTGCGGCTGCTGCGGCTGCACGAGACGCCACGCGACGTTCCCATCCTGGCGCCGATGATACGGCGCGAGATCCTCTATCGCCTGCTGATGAACGGCCAGGGTGCGCTGCTGCGCCAGACCGTGCTGCAGGACAGCCAGATGAACCGCATCGCCAAGGCCATCCGCCTGATCCGCGACGGCTACGACCAGGCTCTGCGGATCGAAGAGATCGCCCGCGACGTGCACATGAGCGTGTCCTCGCTGCATCACCA
>JAFAMT010000391.1 GCA_019233085.1 Herbaspirillum sp. | reverse complement strand
GCTCACATCGCTGTGAGCCGCTTCTATTCTGGTGCTGATGGGCGGAATCGAACCGTCGACCTACTGATTACGAATCAGTTGCTCTACCAACTGAGCTACATCAGCAAAAGTTCGCGATTATAGCCGTTTCTTTTCTCCTGATCCACTCTCCACCCAAAAAATCCTCAAATTCAGCCCGAAAGGGCAGGGGAAGCCTTGCCATGGCGGCGATCAGGCTCATTGATCCAGCTTGCGATCCTCCCGTTTGGCGGCTGCCATGGCGTCAGGTTCGAGCTCTTCGGCGACGCGGTTGCAGGAGATGAAGTAGCCCCAGGCCGCCAGCAAGACGCCTGTTCCCGCCAGCAGGGTGGCGGCATGCGTGAGGTCGTCGGGCGACTCGTGCACCGCCCGGAAGGTCGCTACCAGTCCTTCTATGGACAGGGCGACGATCACCACCACGAAAAAACGCGACAGGAAACGCCGCACCCGCGTCGGGGCACTGATGTTGGCGTCGCGCACCACTTCTTCCTCGGTGATCGTCTCGGCAATCTGGAAGGCCACTACCGCCGCCGCCAGGATCCCGATGGCTTCGATCAATGCCTGCGCCTGGGGCAATCCCAGGCCTTCTGACACTGCCGCGTAGCCCATGTGCGCCGCAATCACGATCAGGCAGAGCGCGCCTAGCGCAAACAGGAGGGCCATTGCCGCGTGCACGATGCCTAATGCATTCATCAGTTTTTTCATGATCCTTGTCCCCGGTCCTGTTGTCGAGACCGGTTCGACAGGTATTCCCGACAAAGGTTGTGTAGCGGGAAGGTCGTACAGTGCTGCCCGGCAGCCTGCCGGATAGTCTGTTAGTCTGGTTGTCTCATTCGGCTGGAGCCGTGACATGAGCAAAAAGATCATCACCGAGGAGCAATATCTGCGCGAGATGAACCGGCGTCTCCGCGAGCATCCCGATTACGTGGGTGGCATGGAGTTCCTGCCGCATCCGCCCGGTGCCGAGGGCGATAGCATCCTCGGTATCGCCTGGGCCGGCATCGTCTTCCATCAGGCTTATCGTGAGGTGCTGGACACCATGGAACGTGACTTCGAGGTCGCGTATCCGCGGCTGCGCTTCTAAGTGAGCGGGAGCGCGTCTGGTGCTTGCGGGGTATCTCCTACAGGCTTTTCAGTGGCCGTGGCATGGTCATGCCGACGCGCGCTGCCTATCATGGAGGTGAGGATTTCGATGATCCTCGCCACCATCATTCGCCAGGAGGTCATCATGCCGCAGGCCGCATGGAGCAAGAAGCGCGAGCGCCAGTACCAGCACATCAAGGCGAGCGTGCGCAAACGGGGCGCCGCAGAAGAGGTCGCCGAGGAAATCGCTGCGCGTACCGTCAACAAGGAGCGGGCCCAGCATGGCGAGTCCAGGACTGCCAGCCCTTCCACCCTGAAGGATATGCCCGCTCCGCGCCGGGGTGGCTTGCGTTCGCACAGCGGGGCAGGGGGGCGTACTTACCAACAACTCTATGCCGAAGCGAGCTCTCGCAACATCAAGGGGCGTTCCGGCATGAACAAGGCTGCGTTGGAGAAAGCGTTGGCCAGGTAGCCGGGCGGGTGTCAGAGGAGTGGCTTAGGGGGCTTGCCAGGCATCAATCTGGATCGAGGTGAATCATATAAACAAAAACGCCCCCGGCTTGCACCGGGGGCGTTTGTGCTTGTGCTCGGTCGTTGCCGACCGGCGCAGGCGTGTATTACTTGGTCACGGCCAGCAGGGTACGTTGACCACCCTTGTAGGTGTACAGAGTCAGCGAGCCGTCCTTGATGTCGCCCTTGGCGTCGAAGGAGATCACGCCGGTCACGCCCTTGTGGCTGATCTTGGCCAGTTCAGGCAGGTACTTCTTGGGATCGGCGGAACCGGCCTTGGCCATGGCGTCAGCCACGGTCAGGGTGGCGTCATAGGCGTAGGCGGCGTTGTAGACGACGTCGATGCCGAACTTCTTCTTGTAGGCAGCGCGGAAATCGTCCATGCCCTTCTTGCCGGAGTCATCCACACCACCGGCTTCGGCGCAGACCACTTGGTCGTCGCCCAGGCCGTCGCCAGCCAGGCCCGGCAGCGAACCGGTACAGATGCCGTCACCACCCATGAACTTGGCGGTAATGCCCAGTTGCTTCATCTGGCGCAGCATCGGGCCGCCCACGGCGTCCATGCCGCCGAAGAAGACCACGTCCGGCTTCTTGCCCTTGAGCGAGGTCAGGATGGCGTTGAAGTCGGTGGCCTTGTCGTTGGTGAACTGGGTGCCGACGATGGTGCCGCCAGCGGCCTTGGCGCCCTTGGCGAATTCTTCTGCCACGCCCTGGCCGTATGCGGTGCGGTCATCGATCACGGCGATCTGCTTGGTGCCCAGCTTCTGCACTGCATACTTGCCCAGCGCGGCGCCCAGCTGCGCATCGTTGGCCACCACGCGGAAGGCGGTCTTGAAGCCCTGTTGCGTGTACTTGGGGTTGGTGGCCGAAGGCGAAACCTGCGGGATGCCGGCGTCGCTGTAGATCTTCGAGGCAGGGATGGTGGTGCCGGAGTTCAGGTGACCGATCACGGCGGCAACCTTCTGGTCGACCAGCTTGGTCGCCACGGCAGTGGCCTGCTTCGGATCGGAGGCGTCATCTTCGCCAACCAGCTCGAACTTGACCTTCTTGCCACCGATCGTGAAACCCTTGGCGTTGAGTTCGTCCACTGCCATGCGGGCGCCGTTCTCGTTGTCCTTGCCCATGTGGGCGTTGGGACCGGACAGCGGGCCGACGTGGGCGATCTTGATCACTTCCTGGGAGTACGCGGTGCCGGCGAAGGCCAGGCCGATAGCAGCGGTTAATGGAATAATGGCGCTCTTGAGTTTCATAGAAATCCTCTGTAGATTGAATTGACCACTTTTAATGTTTGTCTCACTACTCAAGCTTTATTCAGATCCCTGTTGCGGGGACTGGGCGTCCCGCTTTGCTTTCGTCCCCGACTTTCTGAATAATGCAGACGGTACAACATAAGAATCGGCTTCGCCAAGTTTTTTTTAAGCGGCCTGCCTAAAAATTTCCCTGACATTTGTCCCATGCCTGCCAAACATCACACGCTCGACAAGGTGGACCGCAAACTGCTCAACATGCTGCAGAAGGACAACCAGATATCCACCCGCGTGCTGGCCGAGAAACTGCATATCTCCCAGCCCACCTGCCTGCGCCGCATCCGCGACCTGCGTGAGGCCGGAATCATCAGCGCCGAGGTGGCCATGGTCGATCCCTTCGCGCTTGGCTATGGCATGCTGGCCTTCCTGGAAATCTCGCTCAACAACCAGTCCGACCAGCACATGCAGGATTTCGAGCAGCGCATGGCCAAGGAGGCCGAGGTCATGCAGTGCTACTTCGTTTCCGGCGAATACGACTATTTCCTCGCGGTCCACGTCATCGATATGGATGCCTATTACCAGTTCGTGCGGCGGGTCATCTCCGGTTCGGGCAATGTGCGTCATTTCCAGTCGCGCTTCCCGATGAAGCGCGCCAAGTTCACCACGCGCATTGCCTTTGACGAAAAAGCCCCCGAAGTCCAGGTGCGCGTACCGGGTTGAGTCCGGGTCGTGGCCCCGGCAAGCACCTCCCGACACGTGCGTGTTTCCGGTTAGCAGGTTTCGTGCCTGCAACAGGGGCGGGCGTTTCAGTGGTGTGACCACTGGAAACTAATAATCCGGGCCGCCCCCCAGCGGGCTGCCCTGGTTCCCCGGAAACCCGCATGCCGAGCGGCTGCCCCGTGCCCGGCGCAGCATTGGCGTTGCGGCCGGCTTGCCTCCTGTGTTATTTTCGAGGGCATCCGGTGACGATCGGCCGGGAGCCTACCCTCCAGCGCCGCCGATCGGACCAGCCCGTACCACGACGCACCAAGAGCGGACACAGATCGGCCCCCGAAGCCGGCTAGCCGGCCGTCTCGTCAGTGGCGACCAGCAACTTCCAATCATCCACCGCCTTGCGGCATGCCAGGCACCGGGCACTGCTGCCGGCGCGCCCGTGAGACATGCCTTGGTGCAAGGGCGCTGCAAAATGGCGCACGGTACCATCCATCTTCAGTTTTCACCTGCCCTACCAGCCAGAAAGGAATCCCCGCACGATGCACGAAGTCGAGTTATTCATCCAGGACATGGCGATCATCATGCTCATCGCCGGTATCGTCACCGTGGTCTTCAACCGGTTGAAGCAGCCAGTGGTGCTGGGCTACATCGTCGCGGGGGTGATCATCGGCCCGCATACCCCGCCTTACGACCTGATCCAGGATGAGAAGACCGTGCACATCCTCTCCGAGCTGGGCGTGATCTTCCTGCTGTTCTCGCTGGGGCTGGAGTTCAGCCTCAAGAAGCTGGCCAAGGTCGGTGCCACCGCCTTCATTGCCGCCGCCGCCGAGATCCTGCTGATGATCTGGATCGGCTACGAGATCGGCCTGTACTTCGGCTGGCAGCGCATGGACGCCATCTTCCTGGGCGCCATGCTGGCGGTGTCTTCCACCACCATCATCGTCAAGGCCTTGAACGAGCTGGGCATGAAGAACGAGAAGTTCGCCCAGATCATCTTCGGCATCCTCATCGTGGAAGACATCCTGGCCATCGGCATGATCGCGCTGCTCTCGGGCGTGGCCACCAGTGGCTCGGTCAATTCCGGCGAAGTCCTGACCACCGTGGGCAAGCTGGTCCTGTTCATGACCGTTTCGCTGGTGGTGGGTATCCTGGCGGTGCCACGCCTGCTCAGTTTCATCTCCCGCTTCAAGAGCCACGAGATGCTGCTGGTGGCGGTGCTGGGCATCCTGTTCGGCTTCTGCCTGCTGGTGATGAAGCTGCAATACAGCGTGGCGCTGGGCGCCTTCCTGGTGGGGGCGGTGATGGCCGAGTCGCGCCAGCTGCACCGCATCGAACGCCTGGTCGAGCCGATCCGCGACATGTTCTCGGCCATCTTCTTCGTGGCCATCGGCCTGCTGTTCGATCCCAGCGTGCTGGTCAAGTATTGGCTGCCCATCACCGTCATCACCCTGGCGGTGGTGTTCGGCAAGCTCATCAGCTGCGGCCTGGGCACCTTCGTGGCCGGGCAGGGCGGGCGCACGCCCATGCGCGTGGGCATGGGCCTGGCGCAGATCGGCGAGTTCTCCTTCATCATTGCGGCGCTGGGCCAGAGCCTCAAGGTCACCAGCGAATTCCTCTATCCCATCGTGGTGGCGGTCTCGGCGGTCACGGCCTTGCTGACCCCCTATCTCATCAAGGCCGCCGACCCGCTCTCGGCCAAGGCGGTCAAACTGGTGCCGGCGCGCGTGTCGGGCTTGCTGGGCATGTACTCGCGCTGGCTGGAAAGCCTGCAACCCACGGGTGACCGCGCCGAGCTGACACGCATCATCCGCCGCATCCTGGTGCAGGTGATGGTCAACCTGGCGCTGGTGATTGCGGTGTTCCTGGCCGGGGCCTTCTTCGTGGATGGCCTCTCGCGCCAGCTGTCGGCTTGGACGCCCGATGAGGATGTGCAGAAAGCCGTCATCTGGGGATGTGCATTGCTGCTGTCCCTGCCTTTCCTGATCGCCACCTATCGCAAGTTGCAGGCGCTGTCGATGCTGCTGGCCGAGGTCGGCGTCAAGCCCGAGTTCGCGGGAGCGTATACTTCGGGGGTGCGCAAGATCATTTCCGAGGTCTTGCCCATCATGTCCATCGTCGGCATCATGCTGCTGATCTTCGTGCTCAGCGCCAGCATCCTGCCGCCACTGAACCTGCTGGCCTTCGTGCTGGCGGTGTCGGCAGGGCTGCTTTACTTGCTCTGGAGTAAGCTGGTCAAGCTGCATTCGCGCTTGCAGATCGCGCTTTTCGAGACGCTCGACGAGCAGCCGGAAGATGTGCATTGAGCGCGGGTCGCCAGCCCGGCGGCCATGGCGGCGGCAAGGAATACATAAGATTTATATGGTTTATCAGGTTTTATCAGTTTTTATTTACGTTGGACTAAGACAATCATGACTCAAGACGAATTGAAGCAGGCCGTCGCCAAAGCGGCCATCGACTATGTAGTGGATGGCGAGATCATTGGCGTGGGTACCGGCTCCACCGCCAATTTCTTCATCGATGAACTGGGCAAGATCAAGCATCGCATCAAGGGCGCCGTGGCGTCCTCCGAAGCCACCGCCGAGCGCCTGCGCTCGCATGGCATCACCGTGTTCGATCTCAACGAGGTCGAGACCATGCCGGTCTACATCGACGGCGCCGACGAGATCAACGGCAGCGGCGCCATGATCAAGGGCGGTGGCGCGGCGCTCACGCGCGAAAAGATCGTGGCCTCGGTGGCGCAGAAGTTCGTCTGTATCGCCGATGGTTCCAAGCTGGTCGAGGTGCTGGGCAAGTTCCCCCTGCCGGTGGAAGTGATCCCGATGTCGCACGCCGTGGTGGCGCGCAAGCTGGCTGCCCTGGGCGGCGAGCCGCGCCTGCGCCTGAAGGATGGCAAGCCGCTGGTGACCGACAACGGTTGCTACATCCTCGATGTGCTGGGCCTGTCCATCACGGATGCCGCCGATATCGAAGAGAAGATCAACAACATCGTCGGCGTGGTCACCAATGGCCTGTTCGCGCGCCAGGGCGCCAATGTCTGCCTGCTGGGCACGGCCGACGGAGTCAGGAAGCTGCAGTTCTGATCGGGCTGGCCGATCCGGCGTCCACCATGCAAAAGGCCGTGTCTCGCGACACGGCCTTTTGATTTTCTGGCACATCAGAGGCGCGTCAGGGTAGCTTTGCCTTGGCCTCGTCGCGCGCGATGACCACTGTCATGCGCGCCGGGTCGACATACTTGCGCACCGCCGCGTTCACTTGCGCCAGCGTCAGCTCGGCCAGCTTGAGGTCGAGCTGCTGCTGCCACAGGAAGGAGCGATCCAGGTTCATCAGCGAGGCCCAGCTGGCGGCGATGCCGGCGTCGGCGGCGCGCTGCTGGTTGCGTTGTTGCAGGATGCCCGACTTGGCGCGCTGCAGTTCGTCCTCGGTGAAGCCATGCTTGATCACGCGGGCGATTTCCTCGCGCACGGCGGCGTCGACCTTGTCCAGGTTCTGCGGTGCGGCGATAGCGCGGATGGCCAGGCTGCCGGCATCGCTGATTGCGCCGATGCTGAGGCCGCTGTAGATGCCATAGGACAGGCCATCCTTCTGGCGGATCCGATCAGCCAGGCGCGACTTCAGGCTGGAGCCGCCCAGCAGGTAGTTGGCCACGGCCAGCGCCGGATAATCCGGGGCGCTATCGAGCAGGCGGATGTTCTGGCGTGCCAGGTAGACGCCGTTTTCCTTGTCCGGGGTATCGATGACGATGCGCTGTGCGGCGGGCTCGGCCCAATCCTGCAGGACGCGGGCGTAGGGCGCGGCGCTGTTCCAGCCGCCGAAGGCCTGGTCGATGGCGGCGCGGGCCTGGCCGACATCGAAGTCACCCACCACGGCCAGTTCGCCATGCGAGGCGCCGTAGAAGTGGCGATGGAAGTCCTTGACCTGCTCCAGCGTCACGGCGGCGGTGGCTGCAATGCGTTGCTCCAGCGTCTGTGCGGCGCGCCAGTCCCCTGCCGGATAGTGGTTGAAGTGCAGCGCCAATGCCTCGGCCGCACGGGCATCGGGCTCTCTGCGGGTGGCTTCCAGGGCGACCAGGGTTTCGCGCTTCAATTGCTCGAACTCGGCCGCATCCATGCGCGGATGGCGCAGGACCTGGCCTACCAGCGCCAGCGCCGGCACCAGGTTCTCACGGGTGGTGTCGAAGCGATAGGCGTCGCCGTTGATCTTCAGGCGCGTGAATTCATCGGCCAGCTGGCGGCGGTCCAGTGTCTCGGTGCCGCGCATGAGCATGGCCGCCGTCAGCTGCGCCACGGCGCGCTGGCCGAACAGGGTCTGGGCATCGCCGAATTCCAGGTTCATGCTCACCGAGACGGTCTGGCCGCGCGACTTCTTGGGCAGCAGCGCCAGCTTCAGGGCCGTATGCGGCACCTGCCCCGGGGCGATGCGGGTGGTGCGTTGCTCGATGTTGCCCGGGGCCGGATCGAAGGCTTCGCCCGAGGCGATGGCCGCGCGCGGCTGGTATTGCGCCAACAGCGAGGCCAGGCTGGGGGCCGCGGGTACGTCGGCGCGCTGCGGATGATCTTCCGGCAGGTACAGGCCGACGGTGCGGTTGTCGCGGCGGAAGTACTTGCCGGCGGCAGCGGCAATCTCGGCACTGTCGAGACGCTGTTCCAGGTCGCGCCCGATGAATACCAGGCGCCAGTCACCGCGTGCAATCGCATTGGACATGGCCACGGCCATCTGCTGTGGATTGTTTTGCAGGGTCTCGAAGTTGTTGCTGCTCTCGCGATGCAGGCGGGCCACCTCCTCGGCCGTGGGCGGCGTCGTGGCGAAGGACTCCACGGCGGTGATCATGGCTTGCTTGACCGGCTCGATATCGGCGCCTGCCTTGACCTGCGCCACGATCATCTGCAATCCCGGCGCATAGCCCGACAGCGACATGGCATAGACCGAGCTGGCCATGCCGGTTTCCACCAGCGCCTTGTGCAGGCGGCCATTGGGGGTGTCGGCCAGGATGTCGCTGGCAAATCCCAGCGCGGTAGCATCGGGGTGCAGGGCCGAAGGCATCTTGTAGCCCAGCGCGACCAGCTGCACGTCGCCACGGCGGCGGATGGCGAACTGGCGCTCGCCGTCCTGGGTCGGTTCTACCGTCCAGAACTCGGGCAGCGTGCGGGTGGGGCGGGGCAGGCGGCCGAAGCTCTGGCTGACCCATTGCAAGACCTCGCGCGGCGCGAACTTGCCGGCGATCAGCAGGACCGCGTTGTCGGGCTGGTAGTAGGTGCGGTAGAAGGCCTGCAGGTTCTCGATGCGCACGTTCTCGATGTCGCTGCGCGCGCCGATGGTGTTGCGGCCATAGCTGTGCCAGTCGTAGGCCACGCTTTGCATGCGTTTCAACATCACGCGCGAGGGTGAGGTCTCGCCACTTTCGTATTCATTGCGCACTACCGTCATCTCACTGTCGAGATCCTTGCGCGCGATCTTCGAATTGACCATGCGATCGGCTTCCATGCCGATGGCCCAGCGCAGGTTGTCCTGGCCGGCTTCGAAGGTCTCGTAGTAATTGGTGCGGTCCAGCCAGGTGGTGCCATTGAAGTTCATGCCGCGCTTGCTGAACTCCTGGGGGATGGCCGGATGGCGTGGCGAACCCTTGAACATCAGGTGTTCCAGCAGGTGCGCCATGCCGGTCTCGCCATAGTTCTCGTGGCGCGAACCGACCAGGTAGGTGATGTTGACGGTGACGGTGGGTTTGGAATCGTCCGGCAGCAACAGCAGCTTGAAGCCGTTGGCGAAGCGGTACTCGGTGATGCCTTCGGCGCTGGGGCCTTGTGTCACGCCGGCGGGCAGGGCCAGGGCGGCAGGCGCCGCGGTCGTGGTGGCAGCCTGCGTGGAGGGAACGGGAAGGACAAAGCCGAGGCTGAAGACCAGGATGGCAAGGCGCGAATGACGCAAGGACAAGATGAACTCCTGCAGGAATGGCAAACGGAATGGGCATTGTAGTAGACCTTGCCGCGCTTGCCCGAGGAGCATGCAAAAACAAACGCCGCCCTGGCGAACCAGGGCGGCGTGGTCGATCAGCGATCTAACGCGCTAACGCTTATTCGCTCGGCGGCACGTAGCCGGCGGCAGCATCGGCGCCATCGCCGAAGAAGTGCTTTTCCATCTGCGCGGCCAGGTACTTGCGGGCGCGGGCGTCGGCCAGCATCAGGCGGTTCTCGTTGACCAGCATGGTCTGGTGCTTGAGCCAGGCGGCCCAGGCTTCCTTGGAGACATTCTCGTAGATGCGCTTGCCCAGCTCGCCCGGATAGGGCGGGAAGTCCAGGCCTTCGGCTTCCTTGTTCAGTTTGATGCAATGGACCATGCGTGCCATGTCGATTCCTCGGGTTCGTTAGGTTGAAAAGCTCGGTCGTGGCGGGCCCGGCGATGGGTGTCGGCGCGGGTGCCGGCTCACGTCCTGATAAAAGTTGAAAGCGTGAAACTGGGTGTATCAGTAAAGGTTCTTGATCAGGACCTGCGACTTGCGCTGCCAGTTATAGATCTGCTGGCGATCCTGCGGCAGGTCATTGACCCCGGCCAGCACGAAGCCGCGCTTGAGGAACCAGTGCGACGTCCGTGTGGTGAGCACGAACAGCTTGGTCAGGCCGGCTTCGCGGGCACGCGTCTCGATGTGCTTGAGGATACGATCGCCGTCGCCCTGGCCCTGCACTTCGGGGTTGACGGTCAGGCAGGCCATCTCGCCCATCTTTTCCTTGGGGAAGGGATAGAGGGCCGCGCAGCCGAAGATGACATTGTCGTGCTCGATCACCGAGAAGTAGTGGATCTCGCGCTCAATCAGTTCGCGACCGCGCTTGACCAGGGTGCCGTCGGCTTCCAGCGGCTCGATCAGCTTGAGGATGCCGCCCACGTCCTCGATGGTGGCCTGGCGTAGGCTTTCCAGGTTCTCGTAGGTGACCATGGTGCCCACGCCATCGTGGGTGAACAGCTCCAGCAGGGCCGAGCCATCGGTGGAGAAGGGCACGATATGGGCGCGCGAGACGCCGGCATTACAGGCCTTGACCACGCTGCCCAGGTAGAAGGCGGCTTCTGGCGAGAGGAATCCGGCCGACAGAACGGCTTCGGCCTGGTGCGAGGATAGCTCGCGGATCTCGGCGCCGGCCGCATCGGTCATCATCGGCGTTTCCGACAGGAAGATCAGCTTCTCGGCACGCAGCGCGATGGCGGCCGAGACGGCCACGTCTTCCATGGTCAGGTTGAAGGCTTCCCCGGTGGGTGAGAAACCCAGCGGCGAGAGCAGCACGATGCCGCCGGCATTCATGATGGGCTGGATCACGTCGGCGGCGATCTTGCGCACCACGCCGGTCAGTTGCAGGTCCACGCCATCGAAGACGCCCATCGGACGGGCCGTGACGAAGTTGCCGGAAATGACACGGATGGCCGAATGCGCCATGGGGGTATTGGGCAGGCCCTGGCTGAAGGCGGCCTCGATATCCAGGCGCAGCTCGCCGGCGGCCTCCTTGGCGCACTCCAGCGCGGCGCTGTCGGTCACGCGCAGGCCGTTGTGGAAGCGCGCTTCCACATTGCGCAGCGCCAGCTGCTCGGCGACCTGGGGGCGCGAGCCATGCACCACCACCACGCGGATGCCCAGCGCGTGCAGCAGGGAGAGGTCCTGGGCCAGCACCTGCAGGTCGCCAGCCGCGACCAGCTCACCCGGGAAGGCGACCACGAAGGTCTTGCCGCGGAAGGCGTGGACATAGGGGGCGACTGAGCGTAGCCAGTTGACGAATTCGGTCTGTTTTTCCATGACGCGCATTATAACCAGCGTAGCGCCGCGCCGTTGGCTTGCGGGCAGGATGGGCGCAGGATTTCTTGGCCGGATGTTGCAAACCGGAAGCAGTGGTGCCGCCAATGCCGCCCGCAGTCGCCCGATGCCGCCTGCATCGGCCCGCTGCCCGCCTGCAGCCTGACCGGGCGACCGGTGGCAGGTATAATGTCGGCCTCATGTCCGTTACCAAAGCACCCACCACCCCAGCCGCCCAGCCGCAACAGGAGCGGCCGCAGGAGCGCCCACATAGCCCACGCAGCCCACGCGGGCCGCGCCGTGCCGAACAGGCCGACGCCACCCCACCTGCCGCCCCCGTGCGCAATCCGCTGCCACCGGTCACCTTTCCCGAAGAGCTGCCGGTCTCTGGCCGCCGCCACGAGATCGCCGAGGCGCTGCGTCGCCACCAGGTCGTCATCGTCAGCGGTGAGACCGGTTCCGGCAAGACCACTCAGTTGCCCAAGATCTGCCTGGAGCTGGGCCGTGGCGCCAAAGGCCTGATCGGCCATACCCAGCCTCGCCGTATCGCTGCCTCGTCCACCGCCAAGCGCATCGCCCAGGAACTGAACTCGCCTCCGGGCGAGCTGGTCGGCTACAAGGTGCGCTTCAACGACACCCTGTCCAAGGGCGCCTGGATCAAGCTGATGACCGACGGCATCCTGCTGGCCGAGACGCAGACCGATCCGCTGCTGCGCCAGTACGACACCATCATCATCGATGAGGCGCATGAACGCAGCCTGAACATCGATTTCCTGCTGGGCTACCTCAAGCAACTGCTACCCAGGCGCCCCGACCTGAAGATCATCATCACCTCGGCCACCATCGATGCCGACCGCTTCGCCCGCCACTTCGGCCGCGAGGTCAAGGGCGAGATCGTGCCGGCCCCGGTGATCGAGGTCTCGGGCCGCCTGTATCCGGTGGAAATCCGCTACCGCCCCATCGACAATGCCGATCGCAGTGGCGTCTCCACCGAGGTGGCGCAGGCCCGCGCCCGTGCCGAAGGCCGCGCCAGCCAGGCCCAGAAGGATCGCGAACAACGCGACCTGATGGATGCCGTGGTCGACGCCGTCGATGAACTGGCCCGCATCGGCTCCGGCGATGTGCTGGTGTTCCTGCCGGGCGAGCGCGAGATCCGCGACGCCGCCGAAGCCCTGCGCAAGCATCACCCGCCGCATGTGGAGATCCTGCCGCTGTTTGCCCGCCTGTCGGCACAGGACCAGGAACGCGTCTTCAAGACCAGCAATGCGCGCCGCATCGTGCTGGCCACCAACGTGGCGGAGACCTCGCTGACGGTGCCGGGCATCCGCTACGTGGTCGATGCCGGCCTGGC